>NZ_JBDJLM010000094.1:0-17629 GCF_039673365.1 Pseudomonas sp. TWI923
GCACAAGGCCGCTCCTACAGAGAAACGCAACTCCCTGTAGGAGCGGCCTTGTGCCGCGAAAGGGCCGCAAAGCGGCCCCAGGCAGGTTACTGCTGAACGGCGGCAAACGCCTCAGCCACCTGGCGCAGATTGGCCGGACGCAGCCCGGACATGCACACCCGACCGCTGTCGATCAGATACACGCCGAACTCGTCACGCAGGCGACGCACCTGCTCGACGCTGAAGCCGGTGTAGCTGAACATGCCGCGCTGGCGCAGGAAGAACTGGAAGTCCTGGCCCGGCAGCAGCTCGCCGAGCAGGTCGACCAGGCCTTGGCGCATGTCGAGGATACGCTTGCGCATCACTTCCACTTCCGCCACCCACTGGGCATTGAGCGCGGCATCGCCGAGCACGCCGGCCACCAGCTGGGCGCCGAACGCGGGCGGGCTGGAGTAGTTGCGGCGCACGGTGGCCTTGAGCTGGCCTAGCACGCTGACCGCGGTGGCGGCGTCGTCACAGACCACCGACAGGCCCCCTACCCGCTCGCCGTACAGCGAGAAGATCTTCGAGAACGAATTGCTGACCAGGCACGGCACGCCGGCACGGGCCATTTCGCGGATGGCGTAGGCATCCTCGACCAGGCCTTCGCCGAAGCCCTGGTAGGCGATGTCGAGGAACGGGATCAGTTGGCGAGCCTTGACCACTTCGACCACTTGCTGCCACTGGTGCTGGTCCAGGTCGACGCCGGTGGGGTTGTGGCAGCACGGGTGCAGCAGCACCACGCTGTTGGCCGGCAGGGTCTGCAGGGTGGCCAGCATGCCGGCGAAGTCGACACCACGGCTGGCCGAATCGAAGTACGGGTAGGTATGCACCTTGAAGCCCGCGCCTTCGAAGATCGCCCGGTGGTTGTCCCAGGTCGGGTTGCTGACCCAGACTTCCGAGCCCGGGAAGTAGCGCTTGAGGAAATCGGCGCCGACTTTCAGCGCGCCGGAACCGCCCACGGTCTGCACGGTGGCCACGCGGCCATCGGCCACGGCCGGGTGATCACTGCCGAACAGCAGCGCCTGGATCGCCTGGCGGTAGGCGGCCAGGCCTTCCATCGGCAGGTACAGCGACGCTTCATGGGGCTGGCCGGCCAGGCGCTTCTCGACTTCACCCACCGCCGCCAGCTGCGGCACCACGCCGGCTTCGTCGTAGTACAGGCCGATACTCAGGTTGACCTTGTCGGCGCGCGGGTCGGCCTTGAAGGTTTCCATCAGCGAGAGGATCGGGTCGCCGGCATAGGCATCGACATGTTTGAACACAGCGTGCAGCTCCTTGGAAATCAGGACAGTTCAGAAAAGGCTGCAGCGAGGATACCCGCAGACAGGCGTCAGGAACATCACTGATGTGCAAGGGGCTGGATGCGCCGTTGCACAAGTCGCCCCCTGTAGGAGCGGCCTTGTGTCGCGAAAGGGCTGCGCAGCAGCCCCGGCGATTATTGTTGCGTAGCTGAAAACTGGGGCCGCTTCGCGACCCTTTCGCGACACAAGGCCGCTCCTACACCGATGACGCCGAGTCAGCCAGCCAATTCCTTCAACCCGGCCAACTCCTGCTCGGTCAACGCCACCCCTTCGCGCCCGGCGACTTCACGCTCGCGATAGCGACGCTCACCCGGCATGCGCGACAGCCCCACCGCCTGCATCTGCTCCACCAGTTCACGGCTGCGCTCGGCAAAGCGCTCGCCCTCGGCCTTGCTCGGGTCGATCACGATGATCAGTTGCCCGGTCCACGGCGTCTTCGCCCCCGGGTGCCCCGCCCAGTCGAATTCCCAGGAGAAGTTGCCCCCTGTCAGCGCCGCCGCCAGCAACTCGACCATCATCGACAGCGCCGAACCCTTGTGCCCGCCAAATGGCAGCAACGCACCGCCTTCGAGAATGGCCTTCGGGTCGGTGGTGGGCTGCCCGCCGGCATCCACGCCCATGCCTTCAGGCAGTTGCTGGCCGGCACGGGCGGCGATCTGCACGTCACCGTGGGCCATGGCGCTGGTGGCCATGTCGAACACGATCGGATCGTGCCCGGCGCACGGCGCGGCAAAAGCGATGGGGTTAGTGCCGAACAACGGCTTGCGCGCACCGTGGGGCACCACGCAGGTCATGCTGTTGACCACGCTCAGGGCCACCAGGCCTTCATCGGCGAACGGCTCGACATCCGGCCACAGGGCGGCGAAGTGGTGCGAATTGTGGATCGCCAGCACGGCGATGCCGGCGCTGCGGGCCTTCTCCACCAGCAGCGCGCGCGCCGCCGCCAGGGCTGGCTGGGCAAAACCGCCGCCGGCATCGACCCGCACATAGCCCGACGCCACGTCGGTCACCTGCGGCACGGCCGTGCCATCGACCCAGCCGCTGGCCAGGGTCGAAACGTAACCGGGAATACGGAACACACCATGGCTGTGGGCGCCATCGCGCTGGGCGCTGGCGCAGTTATGGGCCAGCACGGCAGCCACCGCTGCGCTGCAGCCATGGCGTTGGAGGATCGTTTGCAACAGCGCCTGCAGCTCGGCAAAGGGCACGCGCACGGCAGGGCTGGTGGACGGTGCGGACATCTGAAGCTCCTTTCTTGGTATTGGAATGGCTACAGCGCAACGCCCTGACTTTCCCGTGAATGACAGCTATCTGTCAAATATTGACTTGATGACAGAAAACAGCCATTTTCTTCTCCACGCCAGAAATCAGCCGGAGCGCTTCATGAGCCAATCGATCAAGCAACGCCTGGAAAGCAGCCTCGACAGCGCTGCCGCCTCTGGCCGCAAGATCGCCAGCTACATGCTCGCCAACCTGCACGAGCTGCCGTTCCAGACTTCGGCGAGCATCGCCGCCAAGCTCGACGTCAGCGAATCGAGTGTCGGCCGCTTCTGTCGTGCGCTGGGCTACGCCCACCTCAAGGCGCTCAAGCAGGACTTGCAGAACGACCTCGGTGATGGCCCCTGGCTGGTGGGTGATCGCCTGCAGGAGTTTCGCCAGCAACCCGAAGACGGCCGCGAACACGCCGGCAGCCTGGAGCTGGAAATGGCCGCCCTGGTCCGTGTGCACGAATACAGCCGCAGCGAGGCCTGGCGCCAGGTAGCCCGCCGCCTGGCCAATAAACCCCAGGTGTTCATCGCCGGCTTCCAGACCGAACGCGGCATTGCCCTGTGCATGACCCACCTGCTGCAGTACCTGCGCAATGGCGTGCACTGCGTGGATGGCAGCGCCGGCCACTTCGGCGAGGTGCTGCTGGGCAAGCCCGAGGACCTCACCCTGGTGGTGTTCGAAGCCCGCCGCTACTCGCGCCACGCCCTGCAGTTGTGCCAGAAGGCCCGCGCCCTGGGCATCCCGGTGACGCTGGTCACCGACACCTTCTGTGACTGGGCCGATGCCAACGCCGACGAGGTGTTCCGCATCCCCACCGAATTCAATCTGTTCTGGGACTCCACGGCGGCGATGCTGTCGTGGGTGCACCTGATGGTCAACGAGGTCTGCAAGAAGCTCGGGCCGGATGTTGAAAAACGCTTGGAAGCAACTGCCGCTCTACATAACGAGTTCGTCGGCTACACCTCGTGGCCGGCGGGCAAACAACAATAGCAAGAGTGTTGGTACAGAGGTGCGAGATGAAAAGATCCATGGCTGTGGTGGGTGCGTGCGCCCTGCTGCTGGCGGGCGCCGCCAGCGCCGAAACCCTGCGCTTTGCCACCGAAGGCGCCTACCCGCCCTTCAACTATGTCGATGCCGATAACAAGCTGCATGGCTTCGACATCGACATCACCCACGCTCTGTGCGAGCAGATGAAGGTCGAGTGCACCCTGGTGGCACAGGACTGGGAAGGCATCATTCCCGCCCTGATGGCACGCAAGTACGACGCTGTGGTGGCGTCGATGATCGACACCGAAGAACGCCGCAAGAAGATCGCCTTCACCGACCACTACTACCGCACCCCGCTGACCGTGGCCGTGGCCAAGGACAGCAAGATCACCGACGCGCAGACCGACTTCGTCGGCTACACCGTCGGCGCCCAGTCCTCCTCCACCCAGGCGATCTACGCCGAAGACGTGTACGGCAAGGCCGGCGCCGACGTGAAGCTGTACCCGACCATGGACGAAGCCAACGCCGACCTTGCCGCCGGGCGCCTGGACGGGGTGATCGCCGACAAGTTCCCGCTGCACGAGTGGCTGAACAAGAACGGCCAGGACTGCTGCAAGATCCTGGGCGACGTCAAGGACACCAAGGCCGATGCGGCGATTGCCGTGCGCAAGGACGACGAGGCGCTGCGCACCCGGTTGAATGCGGCCCTGGCGGCGATCGTGGCCAATGGCACTTACCAGAAGATCGCCAGCAAGTACTTTGCCTTCGATATCTATAACTGACGCGGCGGCCTGACAGATCCCTGGGACTGCTACGCAGCCCTTTCGCGGCGCAAGGCCGCTCCTACAGAGCAACGCAGTCACTTGTAGGAGTGGCCTTGTGCCGCGAAAGGGGCGCAAAGCGCCCCCAGACCCGCCGACCCCGAGGGCTCAATCCATGCTCGATCAACTGTCTCTACTGTCCTTCGCCAGCGGCGGCTGGGGCCAGGCGCTGCTGGCCGGCGCCCTGGTGACCGTGTCGCTGGCCCTCGCCTGCCTGCCCGTCGGCCTGCCGCTGGGGCTGCTGGTGGCCCTGGCCGCACGTTCGCGCAAACGCCTGCCACGGTCCTGGGCCACCACCTTCTCCACGGTGTTCCGCGGCCTGCCCGAACTGCTCACCCTGCTGATCATCTACTACGGCTGCCAGATCGCCGCGCAGAAGATCCTCGCCGCCCTGGGCTACCCGGGCGAGGTGCTGATCAACACCTTCCTCGCCGCCATGGTCGCCTTCAGCCTGGTGTTCGCCGCGTTTTCCAGCGAAATCTGGCTGATGGCCTTCAAGACCCTGCCCAAGGGCCAGCTGGAAGCCTGCTCGGCCCTGGGCCTGAGCAAGCGCACCGGGTTCTTCAAGGTGGTGCTGCCGCAGCTGACGCGCATCGCCCTGCCGGGGCTTTCGAACAACTGGCTGAGCCTGCTCAAGGACACCTCGCTGGTGTCGACCATCTCGCTGATCGACCTGATGCGCCAGACCAACCTGGCAGTCAGCGTGACCAAGGAGCCGATGTTCTTCTACGGCGTGGCCTGCCTGATCTACCTGCTGTTCTCGGCAGTCTCGGGCCGGGTCTTCGCCTTGCTTGAAAAACGCAGCAACCGCCACCTGCAAGGAGCCCGCACATGAGCCTCGAACAACTGCTGGCCTACGTGCTCGACCCAGACCTGCTGGAGCGCTACGGCCCTCGCTTCGTCGACGGCCTGCTGGTCACCGCCAAGCTGGTGGCCATCTCGTTCACCCTGGGCGCGCTGCTGGGCATGCTGCTGGCCCTGGCGCGGATGTCGCGCAGCCTCGTGCTGCAGCGCCTGGCCGCCGGCTATGTGTACTTCTTCCGCGGCTCGCCACTGCTGGCCCAGCTGTTCCTGCTGTACTACGGGCTGGGCTCGCTCAAAGGTTTCTGGCAGGACGTCGGGCTGTGGTGGTTCTTCCGCGAGGCATGGTACTGCGCCCTGCTCGCCTTCACCTTGAACACGGCGGCCTACCAGGCGGAGATCTTCCGCGCCAGCCTGCTGGCCATCGCCCCGGGGCAGTACGAGGCGGCCAAGGCGCTCAACCTCAAGCGCTCGACCACCTTCTTCAAGGTGATCCTGCCGCAATCGTTGCTGGTGGCCATCGGACCACTGGGCAACGAGCTGATCATGATGATCAAGGCCAGCGCCATTGCCTCGCTGGTGACCATCTTCGACCTGATGGGGGTGACCAAACTGGCCTTCTCGCGCAGCTTCGACTTCCAGATCTACCTGTGGGCGGCGGTGCTCTACCTGCTGATCGTCGAGATCGTCCGGCGCACCCTGAAACACCTGGAGGCCCGCCTGGGCCGCCACCTGAACTGATTGAAGGATACGTTCCATGCATTGCCAAACCATCGTTCTGGGCGCCGGTATCGTCGGCGTCAGCACCGCGCTGCACCTGCAGGCGCGCGGCCGCCAGGTGATCCTCATCGACCGCGACGAGCCGGGCAGCGGCACCAGCCACGGCAACGCCGGGCTGATCGAGCGCTCCAGCGTGATCCCCTATGCCTTCCCCCGGCAGTTCGGCGCGCTGCTGCGCTACGGCCTCAATCGCCAGCCCGACGTGCGCTACAGCCTGCTGCACCTGCCCAAGGCCGCGCCTTGGCTGCTGCGCTACTGGCAGCAATCGGCGCCGGGCCGCGTGGCCGAAGCCGCGGCGGACATGCTGCCGCTGGTGCAACGCTGCGTCGAGGAACACGACGCCCTGATCGAGGCCGCCGGGCTGCAAGGCCTGGTGCAGGCCAAGGGCTGGATCGAGGTATACCGCGACAGCGCGCTGTTCGAGCAGGCCAAGCAGGATGTGCTGGGCCTGGCGCGCTATGGCCTGAAATACGAATTCCTCGACCGTGGGCAACTGCAAGCCCGCGAGCAGGGGCTCGACGGCGGCGTGGTCGGCGGCATCCACTGGCTCGACCCGAAGACCGTGAGCAACCCCGGCGGCCTCACCCGTGGCTATGCCGCCCTGTTCGTCCAGCGTGGCGGCCAGTTCCTGCATGGCGACGCCCGCACCCTGCAACGCAGCGAAGGCGGCTGGCAGGTCGACACCCAGCGCGGCGCGGTCACTGCCGACGAAGTCGTGGCCTGCCTCGGCCCGCAATCCGCAGAGCTCTATGAGCGCCTGGGTTACCACTTCCCGCTGGGGATCAAGCGCGGCTACCACATGCACTACGGCACCCGCGACGGCGCCGAACTACAGCATTCGGTCTGCGACACCCAGGGCGGCTACGTACTGGCGCCGATGGCCCGCGGCGTGCGCCTGACCACTGGCATCGAGTTCGCCGCCAGCGACGCCCCCGGCAACGAGATCCAGCTGCGCCGCTGCGAAGCCCTGGCGCGCAAACTGTTCCCGGCCCTGGGTGAACGCCTGGACGACAAGCCCTGGCTGGGCCGCCGCCCGTGCCTGCCGGACATGCGCCCGGTGATCGGCCCGGCACCTCGGCACCAGGGCCTGTGGTTCAACTTCGGCCACGCCCACCACGGCCTCACCCTGGGCCCGGTCAGCGGCCGCCTGCTGGCCGAGCTGATGACCGGCGAACGCCCTTTCACCGACCCTGCGCCCTATAGCGCCGCACGCTTCGACTGAACCCTGAGCGGGAGAACAATAACGATGTCCGCACCTTCCAGTCTTGCCAGCCTTGCCACTCCACAACCCACGCCCGACCTGCGCCCGGAGCTGATCCGCATCGAGGGATTGAACAAGCACTACGGCGCGTTTCACGTGCTGCACGATATCGACCTGTCGGTGCGCGAAGGCGAGCGCATCGTGCTGTGCGGCCCGTCGGGCTCGGGTAAATCGACGCTGATACGCTGCATCAACCGCCTGGAGATCGCCCAGCAGGGCAGTATCCAGGTGGCCGGCATCGACGTGGCCGGCACCGACCGCAAAGCCACCCAGATACGCAGCGAAATCGGCATGGTGTTCCAGCACTTCAACCTGTTCCCGCACATGAGCGTGCTCGACAACTGCCTGCTGGCGCCCACCAGCGTGCGCGGCCTGTCGCGCAAGGACGCCGAGGAACGGGCACGCATGTACCTGGCCAAGGTCGGCATCGAGAATCAGGCGCACAAGTATCCCAGCCAGCTCTCCGGCGGCCAGCAACAGCGCGTGGCCATCGCCCGGGCGCTGTGCATGAAGCCGCGGATCATGCTGTTCGACGAACCCACCTCGGCGCTCGACCCGGAGATGGTCGCCGAGGTGCTGGACGTGCTGGTGCAGTTGGCCGGCACCGGCATGACCATGCTCTGCGTCACCCACGAAATGGGCTTCGCCCGCCAGGTGGCCGAGCGCGTGCTGTTCCTTGAAGGCGGGCAGATCATCGAGGACAGCCCGCCCGAGCTGTTCTTCGGCCAGCCACGCACGGCCCGGGCGCAGGCGTTCCTCAAGCAGATCCTGCACTGAGCCCGTTGGCGCGGGGCAAGCCCGCGCCGCTTACTGGCCGGCCGACGTGAGCTGTTTGAGGCGCTCGCTGGCCGGCGCCGGGCGCCCGTACAGGTAGCCCTGGAAGTGCGAGCAACCTTCGGCCATCAGCCGCTGCATCTGTTCCTCCGACTCCACCCCTTCGGCCGTGGTCTTGATCATCAGGCTGTTGGACAGCTCGGTGATGGCGCGGATGATCGACATCGCCTCGCGGCTGTCGCACATGTCGTGGACGAACGACTTGTCGATCTTGATCCGGTCGAACGGGAACGAGCGCAGGTAACCCAGCGACGAGTAGCCGGTGCCGAAGTCGTCGAGGGAGATCGACACCCCCAGGTCCTTCAGTGCCCTTAAGGTGCGCACGTTTTCCTCGCTGTTGCCCAGCAGCACCGACTCGGTAATCTCCAGCTCCAGGCGCGTGGCCGGCAGCCCCGAGTCGGCCAGGGCCAGGGCCACGGTGTGGACCAGGTTGGCATTCTTGAACTGCACCGGCGAGAGGTTGACCGAAACCGTCTGCTCGGTGCCCCAGCTTGCCGCTTCCTGGCAGGCCAGGTTGAGCGCGCGAACACCGAGTTCGTGGATCAACCCGGTCTCTTCGGCAATCGGAATGAAGTCCATGGGCATGATCATGCCACGCACCGGGTGCTCCCAGCGCAGCAGCGCCTCGTAGCCGGTGACGCTGTTGCTCTGCTGGTCGACCACGGCCTGGTAGTGCAGTTGCAGCTGGCCCAGGTGCAGGGCCGTGCGCAGGTCGGTTTCCACCAGGCGGCGCTGGCGGGCAGCCACGTCCAGCTCGACATGGAAGCTCTCGAAACGGTTGCGGCCGTTGCGCTTGGCTTCGTACAGGGCCATGTCGGCGTAACCGAGCAGTTGTTCGGCGTTGTCGTGATCGTCGGGCGCGATCGCCACACCGATGCTCACCCCCACGCTGAACTGGTGGCCCTCGATATGGAACGGCGGGCTGATTGCATCGATCAGGCGCTGCGCGGTGTTGCGCGCGGCCTCGCGGTTATCCAGGCCGACCAGCACCACGGCAAACTCGTCACCGCCGAGGCGCGCCAGGGTGTCGTGCTCGCGCAGCTCGCGGCGCAGGCGCTTGCCGAGGGCGCGCAGCAACTTGTCGCCGAAGGCGTGGCCAAGGGTGTCGTTGATGTTCTTGAAGTTGTCCAGGTCCAGGCACAGGGTGGCGGTCAGCTTGCCGCTGTCCTCGCCGCGCACCAGGGCCTGCTTGAGCCGTTCATGGAACAGCGTGCGGTTGGGCAGCCCGGTCAGCGCGTCATGGTGGGCCATGTGGTGAATCTGGGCGTGGGCGGCCAGTTCCTCGGTGGCATCCTCGGCCACGTACAACACGTAGTCGCCCTGCCCGGCGCGGCCCTCGCAGCGCAGCGTGCGGCTGCGCAGGGTACGCGGGCCGCTGGCGGTGTCGACGCGGGTTTCGGCGACATAGCCCTTGCTGCTGCGCGCGCCGCGGGCCAGTTGCTGCTCCAGGTATTGCGCCGCCTCCGGGGCCAGGCCCTGCCCGGGCAACTGGCCGGCCAGGCTGACGCCCTGGCCACCGAACAGGCGCTCGGCCTGGGGGTTGGCCAGCAGGATCTGCTCGCTTGCCAGGTCCTGCACGATGACACTGGCCGGGATATTGCCGATCACCGAGTCGAGGAACTGCGACAGGGTGGTCATCTCCTGGCTGTATTGCTCGGCCAGTTCCTTGGCCTTGAGCAGTTCCAGCTCCTGCTGGCGGCGCTCGGACATATCGCGGGTGATCTTGGCAAAGCCAATCAGCTGGCCGCTGCCTTCGTCGAGGATCGGCTCGATCACCACGCTGGTCCAGAAGTGCGAACCGTCCTTGCGCTGGCGCAGGCCGTCTGCCTGGAAGCGCCCGGCTTCCAGGGCGGTTGCCAGGCTCAGGGCCGGCAGGCCGGCATCGCGGTCGGCGTCGGTGTAGAACACCGAGAAATGCTGGCCAACGATTTCCTCGGCATGGTAGCCCTTGGCCCGCTGCGCCCCCGGATTCCAACTGGCGACGACACCCTCGGGGGTCAGCAGGTAGATGGCGTAGTCGACCACGCTCTGGATCAACAGGCGGGACAGGGTCTCTGGGCTTGCAGCTAGCGGCATGGGATTTACCTGAGCAAGGAAGCTTCCGGACTTCGCGTCAGACCAGTCCGAAAATACGAATTACTGGCATTATGCCGCCAGACGAACGGTTTTTGTGAAGTGCGTCACAAAAAAATCGCGCGCATTCAATGGCGGTACGGTGTGACCAGAAAATTGCGCAACTGCGGTTCGTCGTCCAACGCGATCTCGCGTACCGGGCGCGGCAGGTCGGCCAGCACGGCCTGGCAGAAGCTCATGGCCGGGGCATCCCCGGCATAGCACCGCAGCAGCCAGTCGACCCGGCCGTCGCTCAGCAACTGCAGGGCCACGGCGCGGCCTACGCCCTGGCGCCGATAGCGCTTGAGGATGAACAGGTCGGCCAGCTCCAGTGCATCGATGCCCGGCAGTTCGCTGCGCTCGACCAGCACGAAACCGGCGATGAAGCCATCCACCAGCACCAGGTGGGCGGCCCAGCCGGGGGACTGCCAGTAGCGCTCGAAGTGCGGCTCGTGGAGGTAGAAGCGCCCGTCCACCTCGACATCCTCCTGCTCCCAATCGGACGATTCGTAGGCATAGAACTGGTAGAGGTTGCGTACCAGATCGGCCTGCTCGGGGCCGCTCTGCAGCAGTTCGATGGGGGTGGGCATCAAGGGCGCTCTGGCAGTGAGGAAGCGCGATTCTAGCGCCAAGCTGGCAACTGCGCATCGATGGCCTTGCACGGTCATTGTAGGAGCGGCCTTGTGCCGCGAAAGGGGCGCGAAGCGGCCCCAGGCTCTGTGTATGTCACACAATAGCCGGGGCTGCTGCGCAGCCCTATCGCGGCACAAGGCCGCTCCTACAGAGATCGCACAACGCCCCTAGATCAGCGCCGCCACCGCATCGATTTCCACCAGCATGCCGTCCAGCGCCAGCCGCGGTACCGGGATCAAGGTGCAGGTCGGGGTCATGTTGCCATCCCAGGCGCGGGTCGCTGCGGCCACCCATTGCTGCAACCGGGTTTCGCTGTGGTCCACCACCAGTAGGGTGAGTTTGAACACGTCCTGCAGGCTGGCACCTTTGGAGGCCAGGGCGATCTTCAGGTTGATCAGCGCCTGACGCACCTGCGCGTCGAACTGTGGCGACAGCGCGCCATCCAGGCCCTCGCCGCCCTGCCCGGCCACGTACAGCAGGCGACTGCCGGCGCGTACTTCGGCGACATGGGAATACGCGTTGGCGCTGGGGTCGTAGAGGCCTTCGGGGTTGGACAGGGTAAAAGCGTTTGGTTGGGGCATGGGCACGCTCCATCGTGGGAAGAGCGGGCGAGTATCAGACCTCAGGTTTGGTTGAGGTCAAGTAGAGGCGCGACTCTGTCTATGGCGCAGTGAAGGCTGCGAGGTGTCCGGCGGAGGTTTTGCAGCGCCTATGAGATCGAGCGCCGCCCGCGCGGCGCATCGCTGGCAAGCCAGCTCCCACATTTGTTTCGGGCCAATTATGCCTGTGAGGGTACCGCTGCCCGCCTTGGTGCATGTCTAAAGTCAGGCGCAGGGCCTTCAGCGCCCACTTCGAAATCGAGTCGGGCCAACAAGGCGTACAGCGATGTAGTCACAGGAGTGACTGGCCCGAAACAGATGTGGGAGCTGGCTTGCCAGCGATGCGCCGCGCGGGCGGCGCTCGATCTGATAGACACTGCAAACTTGTCGCCCTACACCTGGCTGCCCACCCACCATTCCATGACATACACCCAGCGCCCGCCCCCAGTTGTCTTTACCCGCCACACCCCGCACACTCACTGCCGCCAGCCAGGAAGCGGAGTCCGCAGTGCCCACGCCACGCCAGTTCAGCAAGAAAACCAGCACCAGCAACATGCTGCGGCTCAAGACCAGCGACGGCAGCGCCCAGCGGCCTTACCGGGTCGACTTTGTCCTGCTTGAACATTTCTCCATGGCCAGCTTCACCGTGGCCATGGACGTGCTGGTCACCGCCAACCTGCTGCGCGCCGACAGTTTTGCCTTCACCCCCTTGTCGATGGGCGGCGGTGACCGGGTGCTCAGCGATCTGGGCCTGGAGCTGGTAGCCAGCCCGCTGGAACCGACCGACCTGCACGACCTCGACCTGCTGGTGATCTGCGGCGGCCTGCGTACCCCGCTCAAATACCCGAGCCTTGATCGCCTGCTCGGCGACTGCGCCGCCCACGGCATGACCCTGGGCGGGCTGTGGAACGGCGCCTGGTTCCTCGGCCGCGCCGGGGTGCTCGACGACTACGGTTGCAGTGTTCACCCCGAGCAGCGCGCCAGCCTCAGCGAATGCAGCCCGCAAACCCGCATCACCCCGGCCAGCTTCACCCTCGACCGTGACCGCCTCAGCGCCGCCAGCCCCAACGGCGCCATGGAGCTGATGCTCGGCCTGGTCCGCCGGCTGTACGGCGATGCCCTGGCCGAGGGCGTGGAAGAGATCCTGTCGTTCTCCGGGGCGCGCTATCGCCAGGTCGGCCCGGGGGCGAAAAAGTCCATGAGCCTGCACCTGCGCACCATCGTCGAGCTGATGGAAAACAACCTCGAGGAAACCCTGAGCCTCGACCAACTGGCTGCCTACTCCGGGCGCTCGCGGCGGCAGATCGACCGGTTGTTCCAGGCCCAGCTCGGCACCTCGCCACGGCGCTACTACATGGAGCTGCGCATCACCAAGAGCCGGCGCCTGCTGCAATATTCCGACCTTTCGGTGATGGAAGTGGCGGTGGCTTGCGGGTTTGTCTCGGTGTCGCACTTCAGCAAGTGCTATGCGGCGTACTTTGGCTACCCGCCGTCACGCGAGCAGCGCCTGGGCGAGTAATCGGCTACCCCCGCTCATCGAGCAGCTGCCTTATGACCTGCTCCTGCCCGTCGTAATCGCCTTCGCCGAAATGCACATGCCGCACCTGCCCCTTGCGATCGACAAAGTAGTGCGCGGGCCAGAACTGGTTTCCCCAGGCATTCCAGATCCGATAGTCGTTGTCCACCGCCACCGGATAGCCGATACCCAACCGTTTGACTTGCTCACGCAGGCTGGCGACTTCGTGCTCGTAGTCGTACTCCGGCGTGTGCACCCCGACCACCACCAGCCCTTGGTCGGCATAGCGTCGCGCCCAGTTGTTGACATGGGGCAGGCTGCGCCGGCAGTTGATGCAGTCGTAGGTCCAGAAATCCACCAGCACCACCTTGCCCTTGAGCTGTTGCCCCTCCAGCGGTGGTGAGTTCAGCCACTGCTCGGCGCCGGCCAGCGACGGCATCGGGCCGTAGTTGTCGCGTGCCAGCAGGTGGCCGGCCAGCCCCAGCCCGACCAGGGCCAGGGCCACGCCGCCGGCCTTGAGCAGGCGACGTTTGCTCCCTTTACCGCGCGGATCAGTTGTCATGGCAGCTGCTGGTGGCATAGGTGCGGTACTCGACGCTTTGCGGCTTGCCGTGGGAATCGAGGTAGTCCATGCGGGTGTTGACCAGGCCACAGCCAGTGCGCTGGTCATCTTTTACCGACAGGACTTTCTTGATGTCCAGATGGTCCCCGTAGCGATACTGCATCACGCTGCTGTCGTTCATCGAGGTGCTGCTGGCCTGGGCGGTGATGGCACCCAGGCCAAGGATGGCGAACAGGGCAGCGCTGGTAAATGTCTTGAAGGTCATGGCATCTCTCCTGGTGCAGCTTCTTGGGTGGGGAGGAGTTGCTCCCCGGTCGAGAGCCATTTCAGCGCTGCCAGGTATCGCGCTTGTGTCCTCCGAGGCACCGAAGTGCCTGCGCCTGTATCTGCAGCCGCGCCAGATACACTGCAATACAAACCGCCGCAGGCAAGGCCGAACGTGCTCTGTACACTGCGCCCACACCCAAGACAAGGACACTCCCGATGGAACACGTCGATCACATCCTGGTCGTTGACGACGACCGCGAGATCCGCGAACTGGTCGGCAACTACCTGAAGAAGAACGGCCTGCGCACCAGTATCGTCGCCGATGGCCGGCAGATGCGCGCCTTCCTGGAGAACAACGCCGTCGACCTGATCGTTCTCGACATCATGATGCCCGGGGACGACGGCCTGCTGCTGTGCCGCGAGCTGCGCGCCGGCAAGCACCGCAATACGCCGGTGCTGATGCTGACCGCGCGCAACGACGAAACCGACCGCATCATCGGCCTGGAAATGGGCGCCGACGACTACCTGACCAAGCCCTTCTCCGCCCGCGAGTTGCTGGCGCGGATCAACGCCGTGCTGCGCCGCACGCGCATGCTGCCGCCCAACCTGACCATCAGCGAAAGCAGCCGGCTGATCGCCTTCGGCCCCTGGCGCCTGGACACCACCTCGCGTCACCTGCTGGACGCCGAAGGGACGCTGGTGGCGCTGTCCGGCGCCGAATACCGGCTGCTGCGGGTATTTCTCGACCACCCGCAGCGGGTGCTCAGCCGCGAACAACTGCTCAACCTCACCCAAGGCCGCGAGGCCGACATCTTCGACCGCTCCATCGACCTGCTGGTCAGCCGCCTGCGCCAGCGCCTGGGCGACGACGCCCGCGAGCCTACCTGCATCAAGACCGTGCGCAGCGAGGGCTATGTGTTCTCGCTGCCGGTGCAACTGCTGGAGTCGCCTGCATGAAATGGCCGCGCACCCTCGCCTCGCGCCTGGCGCTGATCTTCTTCACCGGACTGGTGCTGGCCTACGGCCTGTCGTTCAGCCTGCAGGCGTATGAACGCTACGTCAGCAGCCGCTCGATGATGCTCAGCAACCTGGAGCTGGACGTGTCCACCTCGGTGGCCATCCTCGACCGCCTGCCCGCCGCCGAGCGCCCGGCCTGGCTGCCGCGCCTGGAGCGGCGCACCTACCGCTACCGCCTCGACGGCGGGCTGCCCGGCGAGGCCATGCCCAGTGCCGAAGCACCCATGGCCGCCGAGTCGATCGTCAAGGCCATCGGTGATCGCTATCAGTTGACCTTCCTCGAGATACCCGGCCCCAACGCGCACTTCCAGGCCCACCTGCGCCTGGCCGACGGCGCGCCCTTGACCATCGACGTGACCCCGGCGCCGGTGCCGGTGGCCACCTGGCTGCCGGTGGTGCTGCTGATCCAGCTGCTGGTGCTGCTGCTCTGCACCTGGCTGGCCGTACGCCTGGCCATCGGCCCGCTGACCCGCCTGGTGCAGGCGGTGGACAACCTCGACCCGAACCACCCCGGCCCGCTGCTGGACGAAAGCGGCCCGCGCGAGGTGCGCTACGCCGCCGTCGCCTTCAATGCCCTGCAGGCGCGTATCGCGGCCTACCTCAAGGAACGCATGCAACTGCTTGCGGCGATCTCCCACGACCTGCAAACGCCGATCACCCGCATGAAACTGCGGGTCGAGCAGATGGACGACGGGCTGGAAAAGGACAAGCTGTGGCACGACCTCGATGCCATGGAGCATCTGGTGCGCGAAGGCGTGGCCTACGCCCGCAGCATGGACAGCGGCACAGAGGCACCGTGCAAGGTCAACCTGGATGCCTTCCTCGACAGCCTGGTGTTCGACTACCAGGACAGCGGTGCCCGGGTTGAGCGCCGTGGCAGCACCCAGGCTACCCTGCAGGCACGCCCCCACGCCCTGCGTCGGGTGCTGGTCAACCTGGTGGACAACGCCCTGAAGTTTGCCGGCGCCGCCCAGCTTGAAGTCGGCCATGAGGGCGGCGTGACGCTGATCCGTGTACTCGACGACGGCCCGGGCATTCCTGAAGCGGAGCTCGATGAAGTGCTCAAGCCGTTCTACCGAGTCGAGGGGTCGCGCAATCGCAGTACCGGCGGCACCGGACTCGGCCTGGCCATCGCCCATCAGCTGACCCAGGCCATGGGCGGCAGCCTTACCTTGCGCAACCGCGCAGAAGGCGGGCTGTGCGCACAGATCGAGCTGCGCTGAGCGGTTCGCCCGGCCTCGGCGAGCAACGCTGTCGTGTTGGTCCCACCCCGACTGCATCGCCCCTGTAGGAGCGGCCTTGTGCCGCGAAAGGGCCGCAACGCGGCCCCAGGATTTCAGCGTGAAAACTGAAATCGCCGGGGCTGCTTGCAGCCCTTTCGCGGCACAAGGCCGCTCCTACACTGAGCGTGCAGCCCGTTTTTGTCGGAGATTGCCGGCGATGAGGCAATAAAGGCACACGCAACCTACAAACCGATACACAACCCCCAATCCGCCGACACACTGCAGATACCCCACCCGCACACACTCCCGGCCACGACAGAGCGACGGCACCCCGCCGTCGTCGCACACCCGGGAATCCCATCGATGAAAGCCTTGCCCTCCGGCTGGAAGCTATTTGCCGCCCTCGCCGCCCTGACCCTGCTGATGACCGCCGCCGTGCTCGCCGCCTACCCGTCGGGCGCCGAAGGCCTGCGCAGCGCTATCCGCGCTACCGCACGCAGCTCGTTCGCGCTGTTCCTGCTGGCCTTCCTCGCCTCGTCACTGGTGACCCTGCTGCCCGGTGCGGCAAGCCGCCAGCTGATGCGTGAAAGACGCTACCTGGGCCTGGCCTTCGCGTTTTCACACACAGTTCACGGGGCGCTCATCTACCTCTATGCCCAACGCTTCCCTGAACTGTTCTGGGCCGGGCGCACGGCGCTGGCCAACCTGCCGGGCTCGCTGGGTTATCTGTTCATCCTGTTGCTGTGCGTCACCTCGTTCAAAACGCCCGCTCGCCTGCTCGGCCAGCGCCTGTGGAAGGGCCTGCACAGCACGGGGACCTGGGTGCTGGCAGCGGTGTTCTGCCTGTCGTTCTACAAGCGCATTCCCCTCGGTGGCGGGTACCCGCTGGCATTCGCCCTGATGTTCGCCGCCATCATCCTCAAGCTCATCGCCAAGGCAGCCCTGCCACTGCGCCGCCCGGCCACGTCCCACTGATCCCAAGGAGTCCTGCCATGTTGACGCACACCCTGACCCGCCCGTTCACCGCCCTCGACCGCATCGGCAGCTGGGGCGCCGACGTGCCGCTTCGGCTATTCCTGGCTTGGGAGTTCTTCGAATCGGGGCTGGAAAAATTCAACGGCGCCAACTGGTTCGCCGACTTGCAAGGGAGCTTCCCCTTCCCCTTCGACCTGCTGCCGGCGAGCCTGAACTGGCAATTGTCGATGTGGGCCGAGTTGCTCTGCCCGCTGCTACTGCTGTTGGGCCTGGGCACGCGACTGGCCAGCGCGGTGCTGGCGGTGGTGACGCTGGTGGCGATTGCTGCCGTGCATTGGCCGGCCGAGTGGTCAAGCCTTGCCGAGCTGGCCCAGGGCTATGCGATCAGCGACCAGGGGTATGGCAACTTCAAGCTGCCGCTGATCTACCTGGTGGCGCTGCTGCCGTTGCTGCTCAAAGGTTCGGGGCGTCTGAGCCTGGACCACTGGCTGTGGCGTCGGGCCTGAACCCACAAAAAAGGGCCCACGCTCGGTGAGCGTGGGCCCTGATGCCGGTCAGTCAAGCCAATTGGGGCCGCTTTGCGGCCCTTCGCGGGTAAACCCGCTCCCACAGGATTGCGCAAAGCCTCAAGCTGGCGCGAAACCTGTGGG
>NZ_JBDJLM010000095.1:0-16821 GCF_039673365.1 Pseudomonas sp. TWI923
TCCCACAGGTGAGCGCCCGCCTCGGGCTTGGCGCTTTGTCTGTGGGAGCCGGCTTGCCGGCGATAGGGGCGACGCCACTTCTGCGCCCGACGAATGATTCAACTTCCCAGATGAGGTTTTTTTACTGTCGTGCGTCATCTGTTTCGTCTTAACACTAGACAACCCATTTCCCAAGGATGCCCCCGATGTCCACCTCCTCCGAGCGCGCCGCCCTGCGCTCCCAGCGCCTGAACCAGGTCACCCACGCCCCGCACACCGAGCTGGACGCCCTGGTCAAGTCGCACAAGCCGTTCGACAGCCGCGAGAGCTTCGCCCGCTTCGTGGTCGCCCAGTACCTGTTCCAGTCGGAGCTGCAGGCCCTGTACAACGACCCGCAATTGATCGCCATCGTCCCCGACCTGGCGGCGCGCTGCCGCGCCGAACAGGCTCGCCTGGACCTTGCCGACCTCGACACCGAAGTGCCGGCACCCTTCGCCGGCGCCCTGCAGAACCCGAGCCTGGGTGAAGCGCTGGGCTGGATCTTCGTCTCCGAAGGCTCCAAACTGGGCGCCGCATTCCTGATCAAGCGCGCCGTGGCGCTGGAACTGTCCGACAGCTTCGGTGCCCGCCACCTGGGCGAACCGCAAGGCGGCCGCGCCGAAGGCTGGAAGCAGTTCACCCGCATTCTCGACAGCCAGGCCCTGTCGCCCGAGGAAGACGCCGCCGCCGAACGTGGCGCGGTCGCCGCCTTCGAGCGCTTCACCGAGCTGCTCAAGCATGCCTACGCCACCGACGCCGCGCTGGCCTGACACGCTTCACCCGGCCGCCTGCGGGCGGCCGCACCGCTGTAGTGAGACCATGACCCGACTCGCCCGCTCCAAAGTGTCCCGGCTGCTCTACGCGATCCTGGCTTATGTCAGCTTAGGGATCGGCCTGGTTGCCATCGTCATCCCCGGCCTGCCCACCACCGAGTTCATCCTGCTCGCCGCCTGGGCCGCCACCCGCAGTTCGCCGCGGCTGTCCGCCTGGCTGGAGAACCACCGGTTGTTCGGGCCGATCCTGTACAACTGGCGCAATGGCCGGGTGATCCAGCGCCGCGCCAAGGTCAGCGCGACCTTGAGCATGCTGCTGTGCGCGGGGCTGATGCTGACCTTTCTTGCGCACCACTGGCCGGTCTACCTGGCCATCGCCGGCATGACCCTGGGCAACCTGTGGATCTGGTCGCGCCCGGAGCGGCCGACCACGCCGAGTTGCGCCGAACCGCAACGCTGAGGGGTTTGCACTGTAGTGGCGGATGTACTGCAATAGGGCCCAGCAAGGAGGACCCTGCATGCAGCCGTTGCTCGACACCATCGCCCAGTCCCTGAGCCTCGACCCCGCCGCTGTGCGCTGGCAAGGGGTCGGCGCACTGCCCTCGACGTTCGCCGTGAGCGAGCTGGCCACCGCCAGTATTGCCGCCTGCGGCCTGGCTCTGGCCAAACTGCTGGAAAGCCAGGCGGGCGCTTGCCCAGCGGTGCGGATCGACCGTCGCCTGGCCTCATTCTGGTTCAACACCAGCCTGCGCCCTCACGGCTGGCAACTGCCGCCATTGTGGGACGCCATCGCTGGCGACTACCCAACCGGCGACGGCTGGATCCGCCTGCACACCAATGCCCCGCACCATCGTGCCGCTGCCTTGCAGGTGCTCGGCACCCACGCCGAACGCGCCAGCGTCGCCCGCGAGGTGGCCAGATGGCAAGGCGATGCCCTTGAAGCCGCTGTGGTCGCAGCCGGTGGCTGCGCGGCGCGCATGCGCAGTTGGCCGCAATGGTGCGCCCATCCCCAGGGCCAGGCGGTCAACCGACAACCGCTGATCCTGCGCCAGGCCTTCGCCGGGCCGGCACAGGCCTGGCAGGGCAACACAGCCAGGCCGTTGGCCGGCGTGAAGGTGCTCGACCTCACCCGCATCATCGCCGGCCCCGTGGCCACCCGCTTGCTGGCCGCGTTCGGCGCCGAGGTACTGCGCCTCGACCCACCCGGCTGGGACGAGCCTTCGCTAGCGGCGGAAGTCACCCTGGGCAAGCGCTGTGCGCGCCTGGACTTGCGGGCACAGGCTGATCGCCAGGTATTCGAACGCCTGCTGAGCGAGGCCGATATCCTGGTCCACGGTTACCGCGCCGATGCGCTCGAAAGGCTGGGTATGGGTGCCGAACGTCGCCGCCAGCTCAACCCCGGCCTCATCGATGTGGGCCTGAACGCCTATGGCTGGGGCGGCCCGTGGCAAGACCGCCGCGGCTTCGACAGCCTGGTGCAGATGAGCGCCGGCATCGCCCACCAAGGCATGCGCTGGCAGCAAGCGGATCGGCCTGTACCGCTGCCGGTGCAGGCGCTGGACCATGCCACCGGCTACCTGATGGCGGCGGAGGCGATCCGCGCGCTGACCGAGCGTTTAGGCAGCGGCCAGGGGTGCCAGGCGCGGCTGTCGCTGGCGCGTACCGCGGCATTGCTGGTGGAACGCGGAACGGTGGAAGAAGACCTGCCGCTGGCAGCGGAAACGGCTGCGGACCTCGAGCCGTACATCGAGCACACGCCATGGGGTGCGGCGCAACGGATCAAAGGGCCGCTGCAGGTGGGCACGGCGGTGATGGCATGGGCACGAGGGAGTTGCGAGCTGGGTTCGGCCACTGCTCAGTGGTAACCACTCAACGCGCGTTTTCTGTAGGAGCGGCCTTGTGTCGCGAAAGGGTCGCGAAGCGGCCCCAGTTTTCAGCTACGCAACAAAAATTGCCGGGGCTGCTGCGCAGCCCTTTCGCGACACAAGGCCGCTCCTACAAAAAAGCGCGTCACCCGGCCACTGCGCGTTTCACAAACTCAACAGCCCCGAATACAACGCATACGCCGCCAGCCCCGCGCCCGCCAGCACCCCCGCGAAGATCAGCTTTTCCCACGAGGTGAACAGCGCCTGCCCCTGCTCGCGCCTGGCCCGGGCGAACAGGATCACCCCCGGCGCGTACAGCAGCGCTGACAGCAGCACATACTTGAGCCCACCGGCATACAGCAACCAGACCGCGTACAGCAGGGCGATCAGCGCCACCACCAGGTCCTTGCGGCGCACGCTGGGCTGGCCTTCATAGCTGTCGCCACGCAACGCCAGCAACACCGCATAGGCCGCCGACCAGAAGTACGGCACCAGGATCATCGATGACGCCAGGTAGATCAGGCTGGTGTAGGTCCCCGCCGAGAACAGCGTGATCAACAGGAAACCCTGGATCATCACGTTGGTCAGCCACAGCGCATTGGCCGGCACGTGGTTGGCGTTTTCCCGGGCAAGGAAGCGCGGCATGGTCTTGTCGCGGGCGGTGGCGAACAGGATCTCGGCGCACAGCAGCGCCCAGGACAACAGCGCCCCCAGCAGCGACACCGCCAACCCGATGCTGATCAGCAGCGCGCCCCACGGCCCGACGATGTGTTCCAGCACCGAGGCCAGCGACGGGTTCTGCAGCCCGGCCAGTTCCGGCTGGGTCATCACCCCCAGCGACAGCACGTTGACCAGCACCAGCAGCGCCAGCACCCCAAGAAAGCCCACCACCGTTGCCTTGCCCACGTCCGATCGGCGCTCGGCACGGCCGGAATACACGCTGGCGCCCTCGATACCGATAAATACGAACACCGTCACCAGCATCATGTTGCGCACCTGTTCCAGCACGCTGCCGAACTTGGGATTGCTCAAGCCCCAGATGTCGCGGGTGAAGATATCGGCACGGAAAGCGAACGCGGCAATCACGATGAACATCAGCAGCGGCACCACCTTCGCCACGGTGGTCACCTGGTTGATGAAGGCCGCCTCCTTGATGCCGCGCAGCACCAGGAAATGCACCGCCCACAGCAGCAGCGAGGCGCAACCGATGGCCAGCGGCGTATTGCCCTCACCGAACGCCGGGAAATAGAAACCCAGGGTGCTGAACAGCAACACGAAGTAGCCGACGTTGCCCAGCCAGGCGCTGATCCAGTAGCCCCAGGCGGACGAAAAGCCCATGTAGTTGCCAAAACCCGCCTTGGCATAGGCGTAAACCCCCGAGTCCAGTTCCGGCTTGCGGTTGGCCAAGGTCTGGAACACGAAGGCCAGCGCCAGCATGCCCACCGCGGTGATGCTCCAGCCGATCAGCACGGCGCCGACATCGGCGCGCGCCGCCATGTTCTGTGGCAGCGAGAAGATCCCCCCGCCAATCATCGAGCCGACCACCAACGCGATCAGGGCGCCTAGGCGCAGCTTCTGTCCCGGTTCGCTCATGGCGCTTCTCCCCTCTGCCCCGTGCGGCGCATGAAATTTCGATCTAACGCATATAAATGTTACAGCATATTTATATTAATGCAGGACATTAAAGCTAGTTCACTCATAACTCCTTTGTCTAACTAAAAGCGCACGACGCGCAGGGTTTTAACGGACTTTCTCGCACATGGCGCATTGCCACCACTCAATCTTGTGAAAAATTTGCGAAATATCCAGAAACGGCTAGCTTCATAGCGCAGGCAAAACGGAGCGTTTGCTCTAGATGGACACGGAGGTGCCAGTGCACAAGGCTTGCAGCAGAGCTGTCGGCATCCTCCAGGAGGTACATGAAGGGTCTTTTTAACCCTTCATGTCGGCATGAACTGATCTAAATCAGCTAATGACCCAGGCGTCAGATTTATTCTGAAGTCAACTTTCTCCTGGTACGGAGTCGTTAAATGTCTGATTCTCCCGCAAAACTAAAGTTAGGTGCACTTGTTGCACTTGTCGTCGGCTCGATGATTGGTGGCGGGATCTTCTCGCTGCCGCAAAACATGGCCGCCAGCGCCGGCGTAGGGGCCGTGCTGATCGGCTGGGCCATCACCGCGGTGGGCATGCTCACCCTCGCCTTTGTGTTCCAGACCCTGGCCAACCGCAAACCTGACCTCGACGGCGGCGTATACGCCTACGCCAAGGCAGGCTTCGGCGATTACATGGGCTTTTCGTCCGCCTGGGGCTACTGGATCAGCGCCTGGCTGGGCAACGTCGGCTACTTCGTGCTGCTGTTCAGCACCCTGGGGTATTTCTTCCCGATCTTCGGCGAAGGCAATACACCGGCGGCGGTGATCGGTGCCTCGATCCTGCTGTGGGCCGTGCACTTCCTGGTGCTGCGCGGCATCAAGGAAGCGGCGTTCATCAACCTGGTCACCACCGTGGCCAAGGTCGTGCCGCTGGCGCTGTTCGCGCTGATCTGCCTGTTCGCCTTCCGGCTCGACATCTTCACCGCTGATATCTGGGCCGTCGGTACGCCGGAGCTGGGCAGCGTGATGAACCAGGTGCGCAACATGATGCTGGTCACCGTGTGGGTGTTCATCGGCATCGAGGGCGCGAGCATCTTCTCTTCCCGCGCCGAAAAACGCTCCGACGTGGGCAAGGCCACGGTCATCGGTTTCGTCACCGTGCTGCTGTTCCTGGTGCTGGTCAACGTACTGTCGCTGGGGGTGATGACCCAGCCGGAACTGGCCAAGCTGCAGAACCCGTCCATGGCCGCCGTGCTTGAACACGTGGTCGGCCACTGGGGTGCGGTGCTGATCAGCGTCGGCCTGATCATCTCGCTGCTGGGGGCGCTGCTGTCGTGGGTGCTGCTGTGCGCCGAGATCATGTTCGCCGCCGCCAAGGACCACACCATGCCGGAGTTCCTGCGCCGCGAGAACGCCAACCAGGTGCCGGCCAACGCCCTGTGGCTGACCAACGCCATGGTGCAGATCTTCCTGGTGATCACGCTGTTCTCCAACAGCACCTACCTGTCGCTGATCTACCTCGCCACGTCGATGATCCTGGTGCCCTACCTGTGGTCGGCGGCCTACGCCTTCCTGTTGGCCTGGCGCAGCGAGACCTACGAGCAGGCCCTGGCCGAACGCAAGAAAGACCTGATCATCGGCGGCATCGCCCTGCTCTACGCGATCTGGCTGCTGTACGCCGGCGGCGTGAAGTACCTGCTGCTCTCGGCCCTGCTGTACGCCCCTGGCGCCATCCTGTTCGCCAAGGCCAAGCGCGAAGTCGGCCAGCCGATCTTCACCAGCATCGAAAAACTGATCTTCGCCGCCGTGGTGGTGGGCGCCCTGGTGGCGGCCTACGGCTTGTACGACGGTTTCCTGACCCTTTGAACACCTGTATTCGCTTTACTGGAGGAATGAACCATGTCCACTGAAAAACAGAAATACGGCGTGCACTCCGAAGCCGGCAAACTGCGCAAAGTGATGGTTTGCTCGCCAGGCCTGGCGCACAAGCGCCTGACCCCGAGCAACTGCGACGAGCTGCTGTTCGACGACGTGATCTGGGTCGACCAGGCCAAGCGCGACCACTTCGACTTCGTCACCAAGATGCGCGAGCGCGGCGTCGATGTGCTGGAAATGCACAACCTGCTGACCGACATCGTCCAGCAGCCCGATGCGCTGAAGTGGATCCTCGACCGCAAGATCACCTCCGACTCTGTCGGCGTCGGCCTCACCAACGAAGTGCGCAGCTGGCTCGAAGGCCTGGAGCCGCGCAAGCTGGCCGAGTTCCTTATCGGCGGCGTGGCCGGTGAAGACCTGCCCGACAGCGAAGGCGCCAGCGTGATCAAGATGTACCGCGACTACCTGGGCCACTCCAGCTTCCTGCTCGACCCGCTGCCCAACACCCAGTTCACCCGCGACACCACCTGCTGGATCTACGGCGGCGTGACGCTCAACCCGATGTACTGGCCGGCGCGACGCCAGGAAACCCTGCTGACCACCGCCATCTACAAATTCCACAAGGAATTCACCGGTGCCGACTTCCAGGTCTGGTACGGCGACCCTGACAAGGACCATGGCAAGGCCACCCTCGAAGGCGGCGACGTGATGCCGATCGGCAAGGGCATCGTGCTGATCGGCATGGGCGAGCGCACCTCGCGCCAGGCCATCGGCCAGCTGGCGCAGAACCTGTTCGCCAAGGGCGCGGTAGAAAAAGTCATAGTCGCCGGGCTGCCCAAGTCCCGCGCCGCGATGCACCTGGACACCGTGTTCAGCTTCTGCGACCGCGACCTGGTCACGGTCTTCCCGGAAGTGGTCAAGGAGATCGTGCCGTTCATCATTCGCCCGGACGAAAGCAAGCCTTACGGCATGGACGTGCGCCGCGAGAACAAGTCGTTCATCGAGGTGGTGGGCGAACAGCTGGGGGTCAAGCTGCGCGTGGTCGAAACCGGCGGCAACAGCTTCGCCGCCGAGCGCGAACAGTGGGATGACGGCAACAACGTGGTGGCCATCGAGCCCGGCGTGGTCATCGGCTACGACCGCAACACCTACACCAACACCCTGTTGCGCAAGGCCGGCATCGAAGTCATCACCATCAGCGCCGGCGAACTGGGCCGGGGCCGCGGCGGCGGCCACTGCATGACCTGCCCGATCGTCCGCGACCCTATCGACTACTAACGCCCATTGCACCCGGCCGCTTCCAACAGACAGCGGCCGGGCATACCTCACCGAATCCAAGGAGAACCGTCATGGCGTTCAACATCCATAACCGTAACCTGCTCAGCCTCGAGCACCACACCACCCGCGAACTGCGCTACCTGCTGGACCTGTCCCGCGACCTCAAGCGCGCCAAGTACACCGGCACCGAGCAGCAGCACCTGAAGGGCAACAACATCGCCCTGATCTTCGAGAAGACCTCGACCCGCACCCGCTGCGCCTTCGAAGTCGCCGCCTACGACCAGGGCGCCAATGTCACCTACATCGACCCCAATTCCTCGCAGATCGGCCACAAGGAAAGCATGAAGGACACCGCCCGCGTGCTCGGGCGCATGTACGACGCCATCGAGTACCGTGGCTTCAAGCAGGAGATCGTCGAAGAGCTGGCCAAGTTCGCCGGCGTGCCGGTGTTCAACGGCCTGACCGACGAGTACCACCCAACCCAGATGATCGCCGACGTGCTGACCATGCGTGAGAACAGCGACAAGCCGCTGCACGACATCAGCTACGCGTACCTGGGCGACGCCCGCAACAACATGGGCAACTCGCTGCTGCTGATCGGCGCCAAGCTCGGCATGGACGTGCGCATCGCCGCGCCGAAGGCGCTGTGGCCCCATGACGATCTGGTCGAGCGTTGCAAGAAGTACGCAGAAGAAAGCGGTGCGCGCATCACCCTCACCGAAGACCCGAAAGCCGCGGTCAAAGGCGTGGACTTCGTTCACACCGACGTCTGGGTATCGATGGGCGAGCCGGTCGAAGCCTGGGGCGAACGCATCCAGCAACTGCTGCCCTACCAGGTGAACAAGGAGCTGATGAAGGCCACCGGCAACCCACGCACCAAGTTCATGCACTGCCTGCCGGCATTCCACAACTCCGACACCAAGGTCGGCAAGCAGATCGCCGAACAGTACCCGCACCTGGCCAACGGCATCGAAGTGACCGATGACGTGTTCGAATCGCCGGCGTGCATCGCCTTCGAGCAGGCGGAAAACCGCATGCACACGATCAAGGCGATCCTGGTGTCGACCCTGGCTGATCTGTAACCCCTGACCCCGCAGGCCGGGCGGTACGGATCCCTGTGGGAGCGGGTTCACCCGCGAAGGCGTCAGTCGCACCGGCCGCGTTGCCTGGGCTGACGCATTCGCGGGTAAACCCGCTCCCACAGGTGCCGTGCCCGCTCAGGGAAACGCACTCACACTTCAGTTAAAGGACATTCCCCATGCGTATCGTTGTTGCATTGGGCGGCAACGCCCTGCTGCGCCGTGGCGAGCCAATGACCGCTGACAACCAGCGCGCCAATATCCGCACCGCCACCGAACAGATCGCCAAGATCCACCCCGGCAACGAACTGGTCATCGCCCACGGCAACGGCCCGCAGGTCGGCCTGCTGTCGCTGCAGGGCCTGTCGTACAAGCCGGATGAAGCCTACCCGCTGGATGTGCTCGGCGCCGAGACCGAAGGCATGATCGGCTACATGATCGAACAGGAGCTGGGCAACCTGCTGGCCTTCGAGGTGCCATTCGCCACCCTGCTCACCCAGGTTGAAGTGGACGCCAAGGACCCGGCCTTCAAGGACCCGACCAAGTTCATCGGCCCTGTGTATGCCAAGGAAGAAGCCGAGCGCCTGGCCAAGGAGAAAGGCTGGGTGGTCAAGCCCGACGGCGACAAGTACCGCCGCGTGGTGGCCAGCCCCAAACCCAAGCGCATCTTCGAGATCCGCCCGATCAAGTGGCTGCTGGAAAAGAGCAGCATCGTGATCTGCGCCGGTGGCGGCGGCATCCCCACCATGTACGACGAAAACCGCAAGCTCAAGGGCGTCGAGGCGGTGATCGACAAGGACCTGTGCTCGGCACTGTTGGCCGAGCAATTGGAAGCCGACCTTCTGATCATCGCCACCGACGTCGATGCGGCCTACATTGACTACGGCAAGCCGACCCAGAAAGCGATTGCCCAGGCCCACCCCGACGAGCTCGAAAAGCTGGGCTTCGCCGCCGGTTCCATGGGGCCCAAGGTGCAGGCTGCCTGCGATTTCGCCCGGCATACCGGCAAGGTCGCGGTGATCAGCTCGCTGGAAAACATCGAGGACATCGTCAAAGGCACCGCCGGCACACGGGTTTCCACCGCCAAGCCGGGTATCAGCTACCGTTGAATGCAGTTGGCGGGCGCCCGCCGCCCGCCGTTTTCAACCTTCCGGAGGATTCCACCATGGCCCAGTACCAACCCGGTCACGTTCATATCGAGCGCACCGCGCTGAACACCAACGACCACAGCTACGACCTGAACATCGAGTACGAGGCCACGTCGGACCCCAGGGAAGGCCGCGGCATCCAGTTCCGTATGCATGGCAGCATCGAGGGTAAGAATGTCGACGAGAAGTTCTTCCTGGCCAAGGACCAGGTGCTGCCGAGCTTTCTGATGCAGTTGAGCCGCAAGGCCCAGTCTTACCTGCCGGCGCCGAAGAAGTTCGAGAACCTCGGCTCGCCGCACAAGCTCTACGACTACATGTTCGAGGACATCCGGCAGAAGCTTGATGTGAAGTCCGGCGACCCGATCAAGCCTGAACACCTGGAATAGTCGAATTCATCGCGGGGCAAGCCCGCTCCCACAGGGACTGCACCACCCTCCGGGGCAGCGCTGTAATTGTGGGAGCTGGTTTACCAGCGATGAGGCCCGTACAAGCAACACCGGACAGATGCTCACATGTTGCCACCGTGGGAGCGGGCTTGCCCCGCGATAGGCTTCATCCGATCACCAAGGCATACTGTCGCCCTCCCCGGCCATAACCGCCTACCCCATGCGCATCCACGTCAGCTTCATCGACCGCGTCGGCATCACCCAGGAAGTCCTGGCCCTGCTCGGTGCCCGCAACCTCAACCTCGATGCCGTGGAGATGGTCCCGCCGAACGTCTACATCGACGCCCCGACCCTCAGCCCCGCCGTGCTCGAAGAGCTGCACGACGCCCTGTTCGAGGTGCGTGGCGTGCAGTCGGTGGAAGTGGTCGACATCCTCCCCGGCCAACGTCGCCACCTGCAGCTCGACGCCCTGCTCGCCGCCATGAGCGACCCGGTGCTGGCGGTGGACAGCGCCGGCAAAGTGCTGCTGGCCAACCCGGCGCTGATCGCATTGTGCGGGCGTGAGTCTGCCGGGCGTTCATTGGCCGAGCTGTTCGGCGACCCTGACCTGCTCCAGGTCCTGCTGGACAACAATTTCCACCTGCCCATGCGCGAGATGCAGCTCAATGGCCAGAGCCTGCTGCTCGACGCCACGCCGATCACCAATGCCGGCGGGCTGCTCACCCTGTACCCGCCCAACCGAATGGGCGAGCGGCTGTCGGCGCTGCACCACGATCACGCCGAAGGCTTCGACGCCATGCTCGGCGACTCGCCGGCCATTCGCACCCTCAAGGCCCGCGCCCTGCGCGTGGCGGCCCTCGACGCACCCTTGCTGGTGCACGGCGAAACCGGCACCGGCAAAGAGCTGGTGGCCCGCGCTTGCCATGCCATCAGCAGCCGCCATGCCGCGCCCTTCCTGGCCCTCAACTGCGCCGCCCTGCCCGAGAGCCTGGCCGAGAGCGAGCTGTTCGGCTATGCCCCGGGCGCCTTCACCGGCGCCCAGCGCGGCGGCAAGCCGGGGCTGATGGAGCTGGCCAACCAGGGCACGGTGTTCCTCGACGAGATCGGCGAGATGTCGCCCTACCTGCAGGCCAAGCTTCTGCGCTTCCTCAGCGATGGCAGCTTCCGCCGGGTCGGTGGCGACCGCGAAGTGAAGGTGGACGTGCGCATCATCAGCGCCACCCACCGCAACCTTGAGCAGATGGTCAGCGAAGGCAGCTTCCGCGAAGACCTGTTCTATCGCCTCAACGTACTCAACCTGCAAGTGCCGCCGCTGCGCGAGCGCGGCCAGGACATCCTGCTGCTGGCGCACTACTTCATGCAGCAGGCCTGCACCCAGATCCAGCGGCCACAGTGCCGACTGGCGCCTGCCACCCATGCGGCGCTGCTGGCCAACCCCTGGCCGGGCAATGTGCGCCAGCTGCAGAACGTGATCTTCCGCGCTGCGGCCATCTGCGAAAGCAACGTGGTGGATATCGGCGACCTGGACATCGCCGGCACCTCGGTGGCGCGCGGGCAGGACGGCGAAGTGGCGAGCCTGGACCAGGCCGTCGGCGACTTCGAGCGCGAGCTGTTGCAGCGGCTGTATGCCAGCTATCCGTCGACCCGGCAGTTGGCCGGGCGGCTGCAGACCTCGCACACCGCCATTGCCCAGCGCCTGCGCAAGTACGGCATTCCCGGCAAGGCCTGAGCGTCGCCATCGAGCTCGACGACTCATCAGAAAATAGCAAAGGCAATCTCAGAATTACCCTACCCGCACACCCCAAACTTCCTAAACGCTGCCGCGTACCATACCGGGCTCTGTTCATGGGGCATGCGGTTTTCGCCTCGGTTTTTAAGGAAGAGTACGCTGAATGCTTGAGCTCGATTTCTATGGAACGCTGGTGGCCGCTTCGCTGGTCCTTCTGCTGGGACGCGGCCTGGTCAAACGGGTCGGTTTCCTGCGCACCTACAACATTCCCGAACCGGTAGCCGGCGGCCTGGTGGTCGCCCTGCTGCTGTTGGCGCTACGCGGCCTTGATGTCCGGGTCCAGTTCGACACCTCGTTGCAAACACCGCTGATGCTGGCGTTCTTCGCCACCATCGGCTTGAACGCAGACATAGCCAGCCTGAAGAAGGGCGGGCGCGTCGTCGGCGTATTCCTGCTGGCAGTCGCCGGGCTGCTGGTCGTGCAGAACGCCCTGGGCATCGGACTGGCCAAGGCCTTGGGGCTCGACCCGCTGATGGGCCTGCTGTCCGGCTCCATTTCCTTGTCTGGCGGCCATGGCACCAGTGCCGCGTGGGGCGCGACCTTCAGTGAGAAGTTCGGCCTGGCCTCGGCCACGGAACTTGGCATGGCCTCGGCAACGTTCGGCCTGGTGCTGGGGGGCCTGATCGGTGGCCCCGTCGCGCGTCTGCTGATTGCCGGGGTCAAGACGCCTGGCTTCGAACAGCAACCTCCCCGACTGCCCAAGGGCTTCGAACAGCCCGACAAGGAGCGCTTGATCACGCCCTTTTCCCTCATCGAAACCATTGCCCTCATCGCCATCAGCCTGCTGGCCGGTACCCAGCTTAATGGTGCGCTGCATGACACCGCCTTCGAGTTGCCGACCTTCGTGTGCGTGCTGTTCGTCGGCGTGACCCTGCGCAACGGCTTGTCAATGCTGGGCGTGTACCAGGTGTTCGAACGGGAGGTTTCAGTGCTGGGCAATGTCAGCTTGTCGCTGTTCCTGGCGATTGCACTGATGTCGCTTAAGCTGTGGGACCTCGCCGCCCTGGCCTTGCCCTTCCTCGTCCTGTTGGCCGCGCAGACGCTGGTCATGGCACTGTTCGCGATTTTCGTGACCTTCCGCATCATGGGCCGCAACTACGATGCGGCAGTGCTGGCGGCCGGCCATTGCGGCTTCGGCCTCGGCGCCACGCCGACGGCCATCGCCAACATGCAGGCGATCACCCAACGCTACGGGCCTTCGCAACTGGCCTTCCTGGCAGTGCCGATGGTGGGCGCGTTCTTCATCGACATCATCAATGTCATCGTGATCAAGCTGTACCTTGCCTTGCCCTTGTTCAGCGTCGGCTGATCAGCTGAGCGCCCGCCTGTTCCCCTCGCCTACGGCTACGGGAATCGCCGATGCGTATTGCGCTCCACCCACATGTGCTCGTTCCCCCAGAAGGCGGTGCTCAGGCGCCGCCTTTTTTAATGTAACGAAACAAGTACATCGTATCGAAATCAATACACACCCATTCGAGTGCGCCTGCACAAGGGTTTGATCCTCAAGTGCTTTTGAATCCAGCTGGCTGTGTATCGATTTCATTCCATGCACATGACAAAACGCTTACTAAAAACATGCAAGCCATTGATTTTAATGCATTTATTAATACTGGCCGCATTATTGCTAAGGAAATTCCAACCTTAAGAGCGCGGGTCTACCGCGCCAACGCCCCCTGCTTCCCGAGGAATTCCCATGAGCGAGTTGCGTTTCACCGAAGATCACGAATGGCTGCGCGTCGAAGCCGACGGCAGCGTCACCGTGGGCATCACCGCCTACGCCCAGAACGCCCTTGGCGATGTGGTCTACGTGCAACTGCCGGAACTGCAGCAGTACGACAAAGGCGCCGAAGCCTCCACCGTGGAATCGGTCAAGGCCGCCAGCGGCGTGTACATGCCCCTGAGCGGTGAAGTGGTCGCGGTCAACGACGGCCTCAACGATCAACCCGAGCTGGTCAACGAAGACCCGCTGGGCGAAGGCTGGTTCTTCCGCTTCATCCCCGCCGACATGACCGAAGTGGCCGCCCTGCTCGACCAGGACGCCTACGACCGCCTGCTCAAAGCCAACGACGACGCCTGAGGAACCTGCCATGACCATCAACCTCGGCACCACCAACGAATTCATCGCCCGTCACATCGGCCCACGCGCCGCTGACGAGCAAGCCATGCTCGCCACCCTCGGTTTCGACTCGCTGGAGGCCATGAGCGCTGCGGTCATCCCCGACAGCATCAAGGGCACCAGCGTGCTGGGCAGCGAAGACGGCCAGAGCGAGGCCGATGCCCTCGCCGCCCTGAAAGCCATCGCCGCCAAGAACCAACTGTTCAAGAGCTACATCGGCCAGGGCTACTACAACACCCACACCCCGGCACCGATCCTGCGCAACCTCCTGGAAAACCCGGCCTGGTACACCGCCTACACTCCCTACCAGCCAGAAATCTCCCAAGGCCGCCTGGAAGCGCTGCTGAACTTCCAGACCCTGATCAGCGACCTGACCGGCCTGCCGATCGCCAACGCCTCCCTGCTCGACGAAGCCACCGCTGCCGCCGAGGCCATGACCTTCTGCAAGCGCTTGTCGAAGAACAAGGCCAGCCATGCCTTCTTTGCCTCGGTACACTGCCACCCGCAAACCCTCGACGTGCTGCGCACCCGCGCCGAACCGCTGGGTATCGACGTGGTGGTGGGCGACGAGCGTGAACTGAGCGACGCCAGCGCCTACTTCGGCGCCCTGCTGCAGTACCCGGCCAGCAACGGTGACGTGTTCGACTACCGCGCCGTGGTGCAGCAGTTCCACGCCGCCGGCGCCCTGGTGGCCGTGGCCGCCGACCTGCTGGCCCTGACCCTGCTGACCCCGCCTGGTGAATTCGAGGCCGACGTGGCCATCGGCAGCGCCCAGCGCTTCGGCGTGCCCCTGGGCTTCGGTGGCCCGCACGCGGCCTACTTCGCCACCCGTGACGCGTTCAAACGCGACATGCCAGGCCGCCTGGTCGGCGTATCGATCGACCGCTTCGGCAAGAGCGCCCTGCGCCTGGCCATGCAGACCCGCGAGCAGCACATCCGCCGCGAGAAAGCCACCAGCAACATCTGCACCGCCCAGGTACTGCTGGCCAACATTGCCAGCATGTACGCCGTGTACCACGGCCCGGCCGGCCTCAAGCGCATCGCCGAACGCACCCACGCGCTGACCGCGATCCTGGCCACCGGCCTGGTGAAACTGGGTGTTAAAGTGCTCACCTGCGACTTCTTCGACACCCTCACCCTGGCTACCGGCACCAACACCGCCGGCCTGCATGACAAGGCCCGCGCCCAGGGCATCAACCTGCGCCAGATCGACGCCGCGCACCTGGGCCTGTCGCTGGACGAAACCACCAGCCAGGCCGATATCGAAGCCCTGTGGCAGCTGTTCGCCGAAGGCCAGGCCACCCCGGACTTCGCCGCCCTGGCCGCGACTGTCGCCATGCGCCTGCCGGCCGCCCTGCTGCGCCAGTCGGCCATCCTTGAACACCCGGTGTTCAACCGCTACCACAGCGAAACCGAGCTGATGCGTTACCTGCGCCGCCTGGCCGACAAGGACCTGGCGCTGGACCGCACCATGATCCCGCTGGGCTCGTGCACCATGAAGCTCAACGCCGCCAGCGAGATGATCCCGGTGACCTGGGCCGAGTTCGGCAACCTGCACCCGTTCGCCCCGGCCGCGCAAAGCCAGGGCTACCAGCAGATGACCAGCGAGCTCGAAGCCATGCTCTGCGCGGCCACCGGCTACGACGCCGTATCGCTGCAGCCCAACGCCGGCTCGCAAGGCGAATACGCAGGCCTGCTGGCGATCCGCGCCTACCACCGCAGCCGTGGCGACAGCCATCGCGATATCTGCCTGATCCCGTCCTCGGCCCACGGCACCAACCCGGCCACCGCCCACATGGCCGGCATGCGTGTGGTAGTGACCGCCTGTGACGCCCGTGGCAACGTCGATATCGACGACCTGCGCGCCAAGGCCCTCGAGCACCGCGAACGCCTGGCCGCGATCATGATCACCTACCCGTCGACCCATGGCGTGTTCGAAGAAGCCATCGGCGAGATCTGCGCGATCATCCACGACAACGGCGGCCAGGTGTACATCGATGGCGCCAACATGAACGCCATGGTCGGCCTGTGCGCCCCGGGCAAGTTCGGCGGCGACGTGTCGCACCTGAACCTGCACAAGACCTTCTGCATCCCCCACGGCGGCGGCGGCCCGGGCGTCGGCCCGATCGGCGTCAAATCGCACCTGGCACCGTTCCTGCCGGGCCACGCAACGCTTGAAAACACCGCTGGCGCGGTATGCGCCGCACCGTTCGGCAGCGCGAGCATCCTGCCGATCACCTGGATGTACATTCGCATGATGGGTGGCGCCGGGCTCAAGCGCGCTTCGCAGATGGCGATCCTCAACGCCAACTACATCGCCCGTCGCCTGGAAGAGCACTATCCTGTGCTGTACACCGGCGGCAACGGCCTGGTGGCGCATGAGTGCATCCTCGACCTGCGCCCGCTCAAGGACACCAGCGGCATCAGCGTCGACGACGTGGCCAAGCGCCTGATCGACTTTGGTTTCCACGCCCCGACCATGTCGTTCCCGGTAGCGGGCACGCTGATGATCGAGCCGACCGAGAGCGAATCGAAAGAGGAACTGGACCGCTTCTGCAACGCCATGATCCAGATCCGCGAAGAGATCCGCGCCGTGGAGAACGGCAGCCTGGACAAGGACGACAACCCGCTGAAGAACGCCCCGCACACCGCGGCGGAGCTGGCCGGCGAATGGACCCACGGCTACAGCCGCGAGCAGGCGGTTTACCCGCTGCCGAGCCTGGTGGAAAGCAAGTACTGGCCACCGGTCGGCCGCGTCGACAACGTGTTCGGCGACCGCAACCTGGTCTGCGCCTGCCCGCCGATCGAGAACTATCAGGAGGTCTGATAGCCCTCGGGCCGACAGCGCGCCCTGTGGGAGCGGCGGTGCGCCGGTGCGATTTACCCGCGAATGCGATAGTGG
>NZ_JBDJLM010000096.1:0-16745 GCF_039673365.1 Pseudomonas sp. TWI923
GCGATAGGTCATGGGCGGTCACCTGCGGCGATGCCCTTGAAAGGGTTGCGGGTCATGCGGCCTTTCCTTTGTACGCAGAAAACGCCGAACGCTAGCAGCTTGATGACGCCTCCGACGGCACCGGAAGCGGATCAAGAAACGTCCTACAGCAACATCAGAACACTCACTCGAACATGCCTTGCTCTGGAGAACAGTCCTCCGCAAAAGTGGGTTGTTATGTATCAGAAGGTCAGGCCCACCTGGCATCCCATTCACAAGGCCAGTGCAACGGCAGCAGCGCCACCACGATGCAGCGTCACGACCTTGGCACATCGAGACTGCCCGGCAGTCTCGATAAGTGATGGGTTTACTTGCCTTGGCTCATTCCCGACTCCATGTCATCGATCAGCCCCTTGGCCAGCCCGCTGAGGATCCGCGCGGCGCTGCCGGCCAGCAGATCACCCTCCATTTCAGCTTCAGTAGTCAGGTGCCTGATGCAGCCAAGCAGCGCGGACAGCTCGCCGAAGGCATGTTCGAACGGGATGCCCGGCTTGATGCAGAACAGGTCCAGGCAGGTGGTGCTGCCCTCGGTTGGGCCGTAGAGGCTTTTATCGCTCATGGGCGGCCCTCTTGGACTTGGCGTGGTTGATCAGGGCGATCACCAATTGCGTGAGGACCGAGGCGTTGTCCAGCAGGATGTCCGAACGCAGCTCGGGCGGGCAATCGGCGTAGGCGTGAACGGTATCGACGAGGGTGTCCATCAACGTGGCGGCATGGGCCATGGCCTGCTCGGCGGTGAGGTCGTTGATGATGGTGATGAAAGGAATCGGATACGGTGGATCGGGGACGATCTTTTTCATAGTTGTCACTCTCTGAAAGTAGTTTTCATGAGCAACCACCGACATCCTTCTCACAGACAAGGGTGGCAGCCGTACGCGAGGTGAGAAGACCGTGTTCAGAGCACCACGGCCAGACCGGAGTCTGCACGCGCACGGCTGCCATGACAGGCGGCCTGCTACTGAAAACACCACGGGCTTCTCACACCCGGTCGCCAAATGTGACGACCCAGCGACGTTACCCCCGAGGTATTTCCCAGCCAATGCAGAGCCTTCCGGCAGGCGCGTAGGATAGGTCCCAAGCGCTGGCCGATTGAAGTATTTGGTTTCAGATTCGGAAATGTCTTACGCCTTCTGGCCTGCCCCACGCTGACCGCGCCAACGCGATTTCGCGCCATGCCAACAAGGCGGACCAGGTGATGGCACAGGAGAGACTGGCCCGAAACAAACTGTGGGAGCGGGTTTACCCGCGAAGCGCCGCGCGGGCGGCGCTCGATCTTGAGAACGCTGCAAGGCTACCGTCATGCACCTGGTGGCCCTCATGCGATTTCAAGACAGGCCCTTGGGCGTCACACCGCTGGCCCTGGGGAATCAGGATTGGGTAATGGCCACCAGTTGCATGGCGGAAGATTGGGTGAGGGCCACCAGGTGCCAGGCGAAAGCTTTGCAGCGCCTATGAGATCGAGCGCCGCCCGCGCGGCGCATCGCTGGCAAGCCAGCTCCCACATTTGTTTCGGGCCAATTAGTCCTGTGAAGGTACCGCTGCCCGCCTTGGCGCATGTCTCAAGTCGGGCGAGGCGCCAGTGGTGCCCACCTCAATACCAAGTCGAACCAACAAGGCGGACAGTGGTGAAATCACAGGAGTAACTGTCCCGAAACAAATGTGGGAGCTGGCTTGCCAGCGATGCGCCGCGCGGACGGCGCTCGATCTTCAGAGCGCTGCAAGGCTACCGTCATGCACCTGGTGGCCATCATGCGGTCTCAAGACAGGCTAATGGGCGTCACACCTAGGATTTGGCAATAGCTCTCCCACATCTGTTTCGGCCAGTCATGCCTGTTGTCTCACCGCCGCTCGCCTTGCGAAAGGGCCGCAAAGCGGCCCCGGCCATAACCCTCAGAACCCCATGCTAAAGCTCACCGTCACCCCATGGTCGCGGGCATCATTGGACAGTTGCCCGGAATACCCGATGCCCAGCTTGCCACTCTCGCCCACCGCCAGGTCCAACCCGGCCTCGACCACCGCCGCATCCTTGGCAATCGGCACACCCGAGCTACTGAAACCTGCCCCGCCTTCGATAAACCGCAGGTCCGCGTCGGGCTTGGTGTCGCCGAAGGCATGCCGCCAGCCCAACGACGCGCGCGGGGTGATGGCGGTGCCGTTGGCCAGCTCGATACGCTTGCCGGCGCGCACGCCCAGGGTGGAATAGGTCACGTCCTGATCGACGCTGCCCTCCAGCCGCCCTGCCCCGCCCTTCTCATGGGCGGTATCGCTGTCGTACTTGACGTAGGCCAGCCCGGCAAACGGCTCCAGGGCAATGCCGCCGGCGTCGATGGCGTAGCCCACTTCGCCGAACACCTGGGCGCTGCGTGCCTTGTACTTGGCCTTGAGGCGGTCGTTGTAGCCGCCCACCTCGACGTCACGCTTGCTGTCGATGTCGTGCCAGCTGTAGGCCACGCCCAGGCGGGCGGCGAAGGCGTCCAGCTGGTAGCCCAGGTAGGTGCTCAGGTGGTAGCTGTCGACCGAAGCATCCGAACGGCGCTGGTGCGCATCGATGCTGGAGTTGGTGTAGCCGGCGGCAACGCCGACCTTCCACTGCTCGTCCAGTGCCCGGTCGACGCCGAGCATGAAGCCCTGCAGGTCGCGATCGACACTGGCGTGGCTGCTGCTGCCATCGAAGTCGCCCCAACCGCCAAGGGCGCGGATCCAGCCGACGGCCTGGCCCTGGCAACCTTCGCTGGTGAGCTGTTGGTTGGCGCTGGGGGCCAGGGTGCGGCGCGGGTCGTCCTGGCGGCTGCAATCGGCCTGGCGCAGGCGGTCGTTGACCGCTTCGCGCACGTAGCGCGAGTCCTCGATCAGCACGCTCGCCGTGCTGGCGTGGATCTCGCCGGACAGGCTGTCGAACGCCGTCCGCGCCTGCGCCGCGCTCATTGGCAGGATATTGCCGGTCAACTCGGCTGGCGCGCCCGGGCCGCTGAGGGCGGTTGCCACGCCACGCTGGTTGCCGGTGTAAGCGACCCCGGCAAAGCCGGTGCCGTTGCGGCTCAGCGACAGGGTCACCTGGTTGGCGCCATAGGCCACGGCGCTGTTGAGGAACGCCGAGTTGCTCAGGTTGGTGCTGGCGAAGGTCCCGGTGACACCGCCCGCGGCAGTGACCACGGTGTAATGGCCACTGCCACTGAAGCCCGCCAGGTTGACCACCTGCAGGCTGCCGCCGAGGTTGGCGGTGCCGCCGACGTCGAGGTAGCTGGTCGGGTTGCCGCTGACATCGACGAGCAGGCTGCCGCTGGCGGCGTTGGTGAAGTTGCCGGTGACACTGAGTTCACCGCCCTTGCCCGGTATTACCGTGCCTTGGTTGACCAGGCTGGCGACCGTGCCGGTACCGGTCAGCGCGGCGCCATTGGCCACGGTGACCTGCGCCGCGAGGCTGGCGCCGGGGTTGGCGGCATTGCCCACCTCAAGCACGCCCTGGTTGACGTTGAAGGCGCCGCTGAAGGCCTGGTTGCCGGTCAGCAGCAAGGTGCCGGCGCCGGTCTTGGTGGTGGTGCCGGTACCGGTCAGGCTGCCGTTGAAGGTGCCATTGGCGCCCTGGGCGAATACCAGGCTGGCGTTGTTGAGGATGTTGCCTTGCAGGCTGGTGGTGTTGCCCATCAGGGTACCGCCGCTGACCGTGGTGCCGCCGGTGTAGGTGTTGGCGCCGGCCAGTACCAGGGTGCCCGAGTCGAGTTTCTGGATACCGCCGGTACCCACCAGCGGCGCGCTGATCAACGCCGTGGCGCCGGCATCCACACGCACCGCCGCGAGGCTGCCGCCGCTACCGTTGGTGGCGGTCAGGCTGCCATTGTTGCCGGCCACCAGTTGGTAGCCATTGGTGAGGAACTGCATGCCGGTGAACGCCTGGTTGCCGTCCACGGTCACGGTGCCGGCCTGGCCACCGAACACGGCGAACTGCGCGCCCCAGTTGTTGCTGGCGGTGCCGGTGGAGTTGGTCCAGTTGGTGGCCGAGTTCCAGGTACCGCTGCCGCCACCGATGCTGCCATTGGGGGTAGTCTGGCTGCCGTTCCAGAACTGCAGCGAACCGCCGGCGCCCTGCACCACCAGGTTGAGCTGGTTGGCGATGGCGGTCTGCAGGCTCAGGTCGCCCAGCACCACGCTGCCGGGGATGGCGCCGAACACCAGGCCGTTGTCGGTCAGCGAACCGCCATAGCTGAACAGCCGGTATACCCCTGGGCCGAAGCCGCCGGCGTCGGTGATGTTGAGGGTGCCGTCGACGGTCAGGTTGCCGGCCACCTGCACCACAGTGGTCGCCGCATTGGGTGCGCCAAGGCTGAAGTCCAGGGTACTGCCAGAGGCCAGGCTCAGGCTGCCCACCGACAACGGCGTGCTGCCAGGGCCTGCGGCGAGGGTGGCGCCGTTCTGGATCTGCACCGCACCGGCCAGGGTGCCGCTGCCGCCCAGGCTGGCGCCGGTGGCGACCGTGACCGTGGCGCTGTCGAGGCGGCCGCTGACCACCAGGCGCCCGGCGTTGACGTTGGTGGCGCCGGTGAGGCCGTTGTTGCCGGTGAGCAGCAGCTCGCCGGTGCCGGCCTTGGTCAGGGTACCGCTGCCGGTGAGATTGCCGGTGTAGCTGCCGTTGGCGTTCTGCTCGAAGGTCAGTGCGGCGTTGTTGACGATGGCGCCCTTGAGGCTGTCACTGTCGCCCACCACGCTACCGGCGTTGATCAGGGTGCCGCCGGTGTAGCTGTTGCTGCCGCTGAGGGTGAGCTGGGCGCTGCCGTTCTTGATCAGGCCGCCCGCGCCACTGAGGTTGCCGGCCAGTTCCAGGGCGTTGCTGCCGGCAATGGCCAGGGCGCCGTTGAGCACGGCATTGTTGGCCAGGGTGACGGCGGTGTTGCTGTCCAGCGTGGTGCCGGCGGCGGCGGTCAGCACGCCGCTGCCCAGGGCGCTGTTGTTGCCCACCACCAGGGTGCCGCCGTTGAGCGCGGTGCCGCCGCTGTAGCCGTTGGCGGCATTGAGCACCAGGGTGCCGGTGTCGTACTTGGCGATGCTGCCGGTGCCATTGAGGGCGACGTTGAGGGTGGCCGTTGCGCCGTTATCGACCCGCAGGTTGGTGGTGCCGGTGGTGAGCAGCTCACCGGCGGCGCCAGCATTGAGTACATAGCCGTTGCTGACGAACTGCATGCCGCCGAGGGTCTGGCTGCCGTTGACGGTGACGGTACCAGGGGTGCCCTGGAACACCGCGAAGGTGTCGTTCCATGGGGTGTTGAGCACGCCGTTGGCGTCGGTCCAGTTGGTGTTGGTGGCATCCCAGGTGCCGCTGCCGCCGTCGATCACGCCGTTGGGGACAGACTGGCTGCCATCCCAGAACAGCACGTTGCTGGCCCCACCCACCACCAGGTTGACCTGGTTGGCGATGGCGGTTTGCACGGTCAGGTCGCTGGCCGGTACCGGCGTGCTGCCGATGGCCATGCCGTTGTTGACCAGGCTGCCGCCGTAGGCGAACAGGCGGTACACCCCGGCGCCGAAGCCACCGATATCGGTGATGTTGAGGGTGCCGCCGAGGGTCAGGTTGTTGGCCACGTTGACCAGTGGGGTGCTGCCGATCGGCGCACCGAGGGCGGCGTTGAAGTTGGCGCTGCTGCCAAGCACCAGGTTGCCGACGTTCAGGGTGCTGCCGCTGGCGGCGCTGAGGGTACCGCCGTTGGCCACCGCCACCGTTCCGCCAATGCTGCCACTGCCGCCGAGGGTGGCGCCACTGGCAACGTTGACCGTGTTGCTGGCCAGGCTGCCGTTGACCACCAGGCCACCGGCCTGGACGTTGGTGGTGCCGCTGTGGCTGTTGCTGGCGCTGAGGGTCAGGGTATCGATGCCCAGCTTGTTCAGGGTGCCGGTACCGCTGATGTCACCGGCGAACACGCCGCCCTGCACGCCCAGGCTGTTGCCCGCGGCGATCTGGATGGCGCCGCTGCCGCCGATGTCGCCCAGGGTGGTGTTGCCGTCCAGGTTGAGGGTGGCGCCGCTGCTGACATTGAGCTCGCTCTGGCTGCCCAGGGCCGTGGTGCCGATGGTGCTGAGGCTGCCGGCGAGCAGGTTGATGATGCCGCTGAAGGTGTTGTTGCCCGACAGGGTCAGGTCGGCCAGGCCGCTCTTGTTGAGGGTGCCGTTGCCGCTGAGCACGCCGGCCAGTTGCAGGTCGTTGCTGCCCAGCACGTTCAGCGTACCGCTGACGGCCACCGGGTTGCCCAGGCTGACCGCGCTGCTGCTGTCGAGGTTGGCGTTGCCGGTGACGCTCAGGCCACCACTGCCGAGCGCTGCGTTGTTGCCGAGCACCAGCGTGCCCGCCTGCAGCTCGGTACCACCGCTGTAGGTATTGGCGCCATTGAGCGTCAACGCCGAGGCACCGCTCTTGACCAGGCGCCCGACACCCGCCAGGGTGCCGCCGAGGGTCAGGTCGTTGCTGCCCAGCACGTTGAACAGGCCGGCCAGGTTGAGGTTGTTGGCCAGGGTCACGGCCTGGCTGCTCTGCAGGCTGGTGCCGGCAGCCGCATTCAGCGCGCCGCTGCCCAGCGCCGTGTTGGAGCCGACGATCAAGGTACCGGCGTTGAGCGCAGTGTTGCCGCTGTAGCTGTTGTTGCCGGCCAGCAGCAGGCTGGCGTTGCCGGCCTTGACCAGGCCGCCGCTGCCGCTGATGTCGCCATTGAGCGCCAGGTCGTTGCTGCCGGCGATGTTCAACGGCCCGGACAGGCTGATGGCGTTGCCCAGTGCCACGGTCTTGTTGCTGTCCAGGGTGGTACCCGCCGTGGTGCTCAGCACGCCGCTGCCCAGGGCACTGTCGCTGCCGACGATCAAGGTGCCACCACTGAGGGTGGTGCCGCCGCTGTAGCTGTTGCTGCCATTGAGCACCAGGGTGCCGGTGTCGAGCTTGTTCAGCTTGCCGCTGCCGGCCAGGGCCACGTCGAGGGTCGCGACGGCCCCCGGGTCGACACGCACGCTGGTGTCGCCGCTACTGCCGTTGACCAGGTTCAGCACACCGCCGGCACCGCCCAGCAGGCGGTAGCCGTTGCTGACGAACTGCATGCCATTGATGGCTTGCGGGCCAACCACGGTGACATCGCCGGCAGTGCCCTGGAACACCGCGAAGCTGCCGTTCCAGGCGCTGTTGGTGGTGCCGTTGAGGTCGGTCCAGTTGTTGCTGCCGGCGTTCCAGGTGCCGGCGCCGCCGTTGACCTGGCCGTTGGCGGTGGTGTCGCTGCCGTCCCAGAACAGGATGTTCTGGCCACTGGCGCTGACCAGCAGGTTGACCTGGTTGGCCAGGCTGGTCTGCAGGCTCAGGTCGCCGAGGCCGAAGCCAAAGGGCAGGTTGCCGAAGTCCAGACCGTTATCGGTGAGCAAGCCGGCGTAGTCGAAGATCCGGTACACGCCGTTGCCGAAGCCGCCGATATTGCTGACGTTGAGCGTACCGTCGAGGGTCAGGTTGCCGCCGACGTTGAACAGTGCGGTACCGCCGGAGGCGGGCGAGCCGAGGCTGGCATCGACGACCGAGCCGCTGTTGAGCACCAGGGAACCGAGCCCCAGGGTGCTACCGCTCTGCCCTGCCAGGTGGCCGCCGTTGTTGATGACCACCGTGGCGTTGGCACTGCCGCTGCCGGTGAGGGTGGCGCCGCTGGCGACGGTCAGCAGGTTGCTGCCCAGGGTGCCATCGACCTTCAGGGTGCCGCCGTTGACCTGGGTGTTGTCGGCGAGGTTGCTGGTGCCGGTCAAGGTCAGGGTGCCGGTGCCGACCTTGGTCAGGCCACCGAGGCCGTTGAGGCCGCCGGCGAAGGTGCTGTTGAGGTTGTTGCTGCCCAGGCTCAGGACGCTGCCGACACCGACATCGACCAGGCCGCTACCGGTCAGGCTGCCCAGGCTGGCATTGCCATTGAGGTTGAACTGGCCGCTGGCACCAACGTTGAGGGTGTCGACGTTGGCCAGCACGCCGCTGCCCAGGGTGGTAAGGGAGCCGGCCTGGATATCGACGTCACCGGTGAAGGTCTTGACGCCAACCAGGGTGAGGTCGTCGACGCCGGTCTTGATCAGGTTGCCGGTACCACTGAGGTCACCGCTGAGGATCAGCGCGTTGTTGACGTCGAAGGTCAGGTTGGCGTTGTTGCTCAGGGCAATGGTGTTGCCCAGGGCCATGGGTGCGCTGTTGGCCAGGGCGGCATCGGCGCTGACCGAAAGGGTGCCGGTGCCCAGAGCGCCACTGCTGCCCAGGGTCAGGCGCCCGGCATTGAGCTGGGTACCGCCCTGGTAACCATTGTTGCCGTTGAGGGTCAGGTTGCCGCTGCCGTTCTTGCTCAGCCCGGCGGTGCCGTTGAGCACACCGTTGAGGGTCAGGTCGTTGACGCCGGCGACGGTCAGGCCGGCGTTGAGGGTGACGTTGTTGGCCAGGCTGACGTTGCTGCCGGCGCTCAGGGTCGAGGCCCCGGCGACGGTCAGGGCGCCCTGCCCCAGCGCGTTGTCGTTGCCGACCACCAGTTGGCCGGCGTTCAGGGTGGTGCCACCCAGGTAGTTGTTGGCGCCATTGAGGGTCAGGGTGGCAGCGCCCGACTTGTTCAAGCCACCGACGCCATCGAGCACGCCGTTGAGGGTGAGGTCGGCGCTGCCCAGCACATTGAGCAGGCCCCCCAGGTGCACGGCGTTGCCCAGGGTAACGCCCGCGCCGCTGGCATCGAGGCTGGTATTGGCGCCGGCGCTCAGGGCACCGCTGCCCAGGGCGGTGTTGCTGCCCACCACCAGGGTACCGCCGTTGAGCGTGGTGCCGCCGCTGTAGGTGTTGTTGCCGTTGAGCGTCAGGCTGGCGGCGCCGTTCTTGATCAGGCTGTTGTTGCCCGCGACCACGCCGTTGAGGGTCAGCGCCTGGCCGCCGCCGAGGGTGAGGTTGCCGCCAGCCAGGTTGATAGCGTTGGCCAGCGCCAGCGCCAGGCTGGTATCGAGGGTGGCGGCACCGTTCACGTTCAGCGCGCCACTGCCCAGGGCACCGGCATTGCCCAGCAGCAGGCTGCCGGCTTGCAGCGCGGTGCCGCCGGTGTAGGTGTTGTTGCCGTTGAGGATCAGTTGGCCGCTGCCCAGTTTGTTCAGGCCGCCATCGCCACTGATGACGCCGTTGAGGGTCAGCGCCTGGGTATTGCTGACGCCAAGGGTGGTACCGCTGCCAAGGCCGATGGCGTTGGCCACCTGCAGCACCCCGCTGCTGGCCAGTGTGCTGTTGCCGGTCACCGACAGGTTGCCCTGGCCCAGCGCAGTGTTGTTGCCCAGGGTGAGGGTACCGGCGTTGAGGGTGGTAGTGCCCTGGTAGGTGTTGGCGGCGCCAAGGGTCAGGTTGCCCGTGCCGGTCTTGCTCAGGCCAGCGGTGCCGCTGATCACGCCGTTCAGCGCCAGGTCATTGTTGCCGGTCAGGCTCAGGTTGCCGTTGAGCAACACCTGGTTGGCCACAGTCAGCGCGCCGAGGGTAGCCAGGTTGGCGGCGGCGCCGACGGTGAGGGTACCGGTGCCCAGCGCCTGGTTGTTGCCCAGGGTCAGGGTGCCGGCATTGAGGGTCACACCGCCGGTGAAGGTGTTGGCGCCACTGAGGGTCAGGTTGCTGGCACCGTTCTTGGTCAGGCTGCCGGCACCGGTGACGAGACCGCCCAGACCCAGGTCGTTGCTGCCAGCAATGGTCAGGTTGCCACCAAGGTTGACGGTATTGCCGATGTTCAAAGCGGTGTTGCTGTCCAGTGTGGTGCCAGCAGCCGCGTTGAGCTGGCCCAGGCCGAGGGCGCTGGCGTTACCGAGCACCAGGGTGCCGGCATTGAGGTTGGTGTTGCCCAGGATGCCGTTGGTCCCGTTCAGGGTCAGGATGCCGCTGCCGGTCTTGGTCAGGCCGCCGACACCGTTGATATTGCCGCCCAACGTCAGGTTCTGGGCACCGGCAAGGGTCAGGTTGCCGGCCAGGTTGATCTGGTTGGCCAGGGTCACGTTGGCGTTGCTGCTCAAGGTGGTACCGCCCACGGCATTCAGTGCGCCGGTGCCCAGCGCGGTGTTGCTGCCCACGACAAGCGTGCCGCCGTTCAGGCTGGTGCTGCCCTGCTGGCTGTTGCTGCCGTTGAGGGTGAGGGTGCCGCTGCCGGACTTGACCAGCCCACCGGTGCCGCTCACGACGCCGTTGAGGGTCAGGTTGCTGGTGCCCGGCAGGGTGAGGTTGGCGTTCAGCGCGATGCTGTTGGACAGGCTGAAGTCGCCGGTACTGGTCAGGCTGGAAGCCCCGCTGACCGTGAGGCCACCGGTGCCCAGTGCCTGGGCGTTGCCCAGGGTCAAAGTGCCTGCGCCAAGGCTTGTGCCGCCGCTGTAGGTGTTGGCGTTGCCCAGGGTGAGGTTGGCGCCGCCTGCTTTGATCAGGCTGCCATTGCCCGAGACGATGCCGGCCAGGCCAAGGTCGGCACTGCCGGCCACGGTCAGCGCGCCGTTGAGGGTGAAGGCGTTGCCAAGGGTGACGGCGGTGTTGCTGTCCAGGCTGGTGCCCGCTGCGGTACTGACCGAGCCGGTGCCCAAGGCGGTGTTGCTGCCGACAACCAGCGACCCACCGTTGAGCAGGGTGCCGCCGGTGTAGCTGTTGGCACCGTTGAGCACCAGGGTGCCGCTGTCCAGTTTGGCCAGCTGGCCGCTGCCGGACAGGCCAACGTTGAGCGTGGCGGTGGCGCCTGGGTCGACACGCACAGCGAAAGCACCGTTGCTGCCGTTGACCAGGTCCAGGCCGCCGGCGCCGATCAGGCGGTAGCCGTTGGTGACGAACTGCAGGCCGGTGGCGGCCTGGGTGCCGACCACGGTGACGTCGCCTGCAGTGCCCTGGAACACGGCGAAGTCGGCGGCCCAACTGCCGTTGAGCACCCCGTTGACGTCGGTCCAGTTGGTGTTGCTGCCATTCCAGGTGCCGGTGCCGCCGTCGATCACACCGTTGGCCACGCTCTGGCCACCATCCCAGAACTGCACGGTGCTGGAGCCGCCGCCCACCAGCAGGTTGATCTGGCTGCCGATCGAGGTCTGCACCTGCAGGTCGCCTGGCAACATGGCGCCAGGCACCGTACCCAGTACCAAGCCGTTGTCGACCAGGGCGCCGGTGTAGTCGAACAGGCGATAGATACCCACGCCGAAGCCACCGAGGTCGCTGACATTGAGGGTGCCGTCGAGGGTCAGGTTGCCATTGACGTTGACCAGCGCGGTGCCGCCGGTGGACGGCCCGGCCAGGCCGAAATCGAGGATCGAGCCGCTGTGCAGGGTCAGCGAGCCGGTACTCAGGGTGGCGCCGCTGTTGGCCAGCAGGTGCGCGCCATTGGCGATGTCCACGGCGCCCACCAGGCTACCGGTGCCGCCCAGGCTGGCACCGCTGTTGACCTGCACGTTGGTACTGGCCAAGGCACCGCTGACGTTGAGCAGGCCGCCATTGACCGTGGTATTGCCCGCCAGCACGCTGACGCCCGACAGCTCCAGGCTGCCGCTGCCGTTCTTCACCAGCCCGCCCGCGCCTGCCAGCACGCCGCTGAAGACGTTGTTGAGGTTGTTGCCGCCCACGCTCAGGTTGCCGCCGCCCGCCACGTTCACCGTGCCGGCACCGCTCAGGCCACCGACGGTGGCACTGTTGCCGAGGTTGAGGCTGGCACCGGCGCCGACATTGAGCGCCGAGGCATTGCCCAGGGCGCCAGTGCCGACGGTGGTCAGGCTGCCGCCGAGCAGGTCGATGGCGCCGCTGAAGGTGTTGTTGCCGGCCAGTGTCAGGTCAGACAGGCCGTTCTTGATCAGGCCGCCCGTGCCACTGACCACCCCGCTCAGGGTGAGGTCGTTGCTGCCGCCCAGGGTCAGGTTGGCACCCAGCCCGATGTTGTTGGCGAGGTTGAGCACGGCGCTGTTGTCGAGGCTGGCGGCACCGGTCACGTTCAAGGCGCCACTGCCCAGGGCGTTGCCGTTGCCGATGATCACGCCACCGGCATTGAGGGTGGTGCCACCGGTGTAGGTGTTGACGCCATTGAGGGTCAGGGTGGCAAGGCCGTTCTTGATCAGTTGCCCTGCCCCGCTGAGCACGCCGCCGAGGGTCAGGGCGTTGCTGCCGCCCAGGGTGAGGTTGGCGTCGAGCGCGACGTTGTTGCCCAGGCTGATGGCGCTGCTGTTGTCCAGGCTCGCCGCGCCGCCCACGGTCAGGGTACCGGTGCCGATCGCACTGCCGTTGCCCAGCACCAGCCCGCCGGCGTTCAGCAGGGTGCCACCGGCGTAAGTGTTGAGTCCGCCGAGGGTGAGCGTGGTGCTGCCGTTCTTGATCAGACGGCCGGTGCCGTCGATCACGCCATTGAGGTTGAGGTTGTTGCTGCCGGCCAGGGTGAGGTCGGCGTCGAGGGTGATGGCGTTGCCGACACTGACGGCGGCGTTGGTGTCGAGGCTGCCGGCGCCGGCCACGGTCAGTTTGCCTACGCCCAAGGCGGCGCCGTTGCCCAGCACAAGGCCACCGGCGTTGAGGGTGGTGCCGCCCAGGTAGGCATTGGGGCCGGACAGGGTCAGGGTCGCGCTGCCATTCTTGACCAGGCTGCCGGCACCGCTGATCAGGCCGCCGAGGCCGAGGTTGGCGCCACCGCCGATGGTCAGGGCACCGGCCAGGTTGACGGCGTTGCCAAGGATGACGGCAGTGCTGGCATCCAGCTGGGTGCCGGCGGCGGCATTGAGCGCGCCGCTGCCCAGCGCGGTGTTGCTGCCAACCACGATGCGCCCGGCGTTGAGGTTGGTGGCGCCGATGTAGGTGTTGGCACCGTTGAGGGTCAGGGTGCTGGTGCCGTTCTTGGTCAGGCCGCCGACGCCGGCAACCACACCGCCAAGGGTGAGGTCGTTGCTGCCGGCCAGGTTGAGGTTGCCCGCCAGGATGAAGTTGTTGGCCAGGTTCAGCCCGGCCACGCTGCTGTCGAGGGTGGTGTTGGCGGCAGCGTTGAGCGCGCCGGTGCCGAGCGCGGTGTTGCTGCCGAGCACCAGGGTGCCGGCGTTGAGCGTGGTGCTGCCGCTCTGGGAGTTGTTGCCACTGAGGGTCAGGCTGCCGGCGCCGTTCTTGATCAACCCGCCGGAGCCACTGATGTTGCCGGCCAGGTTCAGGTTGTTGGCGCCTGCCACGGTCAGGTTGCCGCCCAGGCTGACGGCGTTGTTCAGGGCCATGGCCACGGTGTTGCTCAGCGTGGCGGCGCCACCGACGGTCAAGCCCCCGGTACCAAGCGCGGCGGCGTCGGCCAGGGTCAGGGTGCCGGCGTTGAGGGTCAGGCCACCGCTGAAGGTGTTGGCACCGGCCAGGGTGAGGTTGCTGCTGCCGTTCTTGACCAGGGCGCCGGCTCCGCTGACCACCCCGCCCAGGGTGGTGGCGTTGCTTCCTGCCAGGGTCAGGGTGTTGCTCCCCAGGTTGATGGCGTTGCCCAGGTTGACCGCAGTGCTGGCGTCGAGCCCGGCATTGCCGCCAAGGGTAAGCGCGCCGGTACCCAGGGCGTTGTTGTGGCCCACAATCAGTTGCCCGGCGTTGAGCGTGGTGCCACCGCTGAAGGTGTTGTTGCCGCTGAGGGTCAGCCCGGCGCTGCCGTTCTTCACCAGTGCGCCGGTGCCGCTGATCACCCCACCCAGGGTGGTGGCGCTGGTGCCCAGCAGGCTGAGGGTGTTGGCGCCGAGGTTGACGGCATTGCCCAGGCTGACTGCGGTGCTGGCATCGAGGCTGGCATTGCCGCCCAGGGTCAGTGCGCCGCCGCCCAGGGCATTGCTGTGGCCGACGGTAAGCTTGCCGTTGTTGAGCGTCAGGCCGCCGCTGAAGGTGTTGTTGCCGTTCAGGGTCAGGTCGCTGGCACCGTTCTTGACCAGCGCGCCGGTGCCGCTGATCACCCCGCCCAGGGTGGTGGCGCTGGTGCCCAGCAGGTTGAGGGTATTGGCGCCCAGGTTGATGGCATTGCCCAGGCTGACCGCGGTGCTGGCGTCGAGGCTGGCGTTGCCGGTCAAGGCCAGGGCACCGGTGCCCAGCGCGGCACTATTACCGACGGTAAGCTTGCCAGCGGCCAGGCTGGTGCCGCCGCTGTAGGTATTGACGCCGTTGAGGGTGAGGTCGGCGGCGCCGTTCTTGACCAGGCTGCCAGTGCCGCCGATCACGCCACCCAGGGTGAGTGCGTTGTTGCCCGTCAAGGTCAGGGCACTGCTGCCCAGGTTGATGGTGTTGCCCAGGGACATCGCCGCCGTGGTGTCCAGGCTGGCGTTGCCGGTGAGGTTTAGGGCACCCGTGCCCAGGGCGTTGCTGTTGCCCAGGGTGAGGGTGCCGTTGGCCAGGGTGGTGCCGCCGCTGAAGGTATTTATACCGTTGAGGGTCAGGTTGCCGCTGCCGTTCTTGACCAGCGAGCCGGCACCGCTGAGCACACCGCCCAGGGTCAGGGCATTGCTGCCAGGCAGGCTGAGGGCGGCGTTGAGTGTCACGGCGTTGTTCAGCACCAGCGGCACGCTGCCTTGCAGGCTGCCGGCGCCGTTGACGGTGAGCCCGCCGGTGCCAAGCGCCGCAGCGCTGGTCAGGTTGAGGCCGCCGGCGGCCAGGGTGGTGCCGCCGCTGTAAGTGTTGGTGCCGCCGAGGGTGAGCAGGCCGGCGCCGGTCTTGGTCAGCCCGCCAACACCACTGACCACGCCGCTGAGGGCCATGTCGGTGGCGCCGCCGACGTTCAGGCCGGCGTTCAGGGTCAGCGCGTTGCTCAGGTTCAGCCCGCCAACGGTGCCTGCCAGACCACCGCCATTGACGGTAATGGCACCACTGCCGAACGCGCTGGAATTGTCAAAGTTGACCTGGCCGCCATTCAGGGTGGTCAGGGTGGTGCCGTTGAGCACTTGGCCGAGCAAGCTCCAGGTGCCGCTGTCGACGATCAGCCGGCTGAAGTTGATGTAGTTGCTGGCGCTGATGGTGCCGCTGCCACTGGTGCCGCTGCCGCCGCCGATGGCGTTTTGCAGCGCCAGGGTGTTGGTACCGCCGGCGCCGCCGTCGATCTTGCCCGCCGCAGCAAAGGCGAGGTTGGGGTTGCTGGTGACCAGCAGGGCCACGCCGACGCCCAGCCCCGCGCCGACACTGGAACCGGTGATGGCGTTGAAGCGGTTGGTGCTGTTGGCACCCATCGACAGGCTGCCGGTGAGGGTGCCGGCGTTGGTGAAGGTGTTGCCTGCCGCAGAGGCCTCGAAGGCTGCACGGCCGAGAATGGTGCCGGTGTTGGTGAAGTTCACCGTGCTGCCGCCGGTGACGGCGATCACCGGGGTGTCCTCGCTCACCAGGGTCAGGCTGGCCAGCGCCGAGGAGCCGATGCTGCCGGCGTTGGTAATGGTGGTGGTGCCACCTGCACCGTTGCGCGCATCCAGCGCCATGCCCGTGAGGTTCAGCAGGTTCGCGCCAAGCAAGGCACCGGTGCCCTTGATCACGCCCGTGGCGTTGTTGTTGATGTTGAGGGTGCTGCCGGTGCCGGTGTTGCCGATCAGCACCGCACTGGACTGAATGCTCAGCAACCCCAGCAAGGTCGGGTCGATGGTGCCGGAGTTGTTCAAGGTGTTGTTGTTGCCGGCCAGCGACAACGAGGTGCCGCCCACGCCCAGCAGCGTCCCCAGGCTGGCGCCTGGGTTGACGTTGACCGTGAGGCCACTGCCGCCGTTGGTATAGCTCGGCGCCAGCGGGTTGGCCGCGCCGTTGCAGGTGATGATGGAGCCTGCCGCGCTACAGACGGCCAGCGCCTGTTCACTGTTGAGGGAAAGGGCCATGCCCCCGACAACCAGGCCGACAGCCAGGGACAATTGCGAGAGACGGGCAGGCAAACGGGCGGCGACACTTCTGTCCACGGAGAGCTCCTTCGTGGATCAGGTCATTCAGTCCTTGAATACGTGTATCGCGGTGATGCAGGAGCGCGACATACGCCGGCCGAAACGCCTGACCCTGGCTACAAGTTCCTTTGTGGAAATGTGTAGCCGCTCAAGCACGGACAGCACGCCGCTTGGGGCGGTCAAATGGTGTTAATACTATTTCGAGGCAGTACGAACTACGCGGGTTGCAGCGCAGTGGCGATTGGATCCATCCGACAAGCGGTCATGGCCAATCGCCAGAATGTGACCGCTTCACCGTTTCGCCTGGGCCTCAGGCAACCTCGGCGCCGTCGTCCGGCCAATGCGGCTCGTTGGCGCCGGGCGGTGTCAGGGGGGGCAGGCCGTAGGCCGCACGGGCGTCATCGCAGCTGGGGTTGTGCACGCCGTGCTCCCAGGATGCTTCGAATTCACGGCAGGGGCTGGAGCGGTTCTCGTAGATACCGCAAGCGACCTGCTTGCCGATCTCGCCGCCCAGGCTGGTACAGCGGCAGGGCTTGGCGTCGGTGCCGATCATGGCGACGCGGGTGGGGTTGATCTGCACCACCAGGTCGTCGGGCACCAGGCCACCGGCCGATTGGCATTCACCCCAGAAGAAAGACACACGAAAGTAGCCGCAGCAGGCGCCGCAGGTCAGGCAAGGGTTCTGTTCGGACATGATGACCAGGGAGGGAGGTTGTTGTTATCGGGGCGAGCGCCCGCGGCGCTATTTGTAATCCAGGCGCGACTGGCTGAGAAGAGGGGGAAGCAAAAAAAGATCGCCGCTGATCGGCATAAAAGCATCGCGGGGCAAGCCCGCTCCCACGCCACCACCAGAC
>NZ_JBDJLM010000097.1:0-16424 GCF_039673365.1 Pseudomonas sp. TWI923
GGCTTGCCCCGCGATAGCGTCCGATGGCCATCGCGGGGCAAGCCCGCTCCCACAAGGTATACCTGGGGCTGCTGAAAGCTCAGCGATCAGGCAGGGTGATGTTCAGTTCCAGAATCGAGCAGCTGCCCTGGTTTTCCAGTTCGATCTGCACGTCGTCATTGCCGATGTTGACGTACTTGCGAATCACCTCGACCAGCTCCTTCTGCAGGGCAGGCAGGTAGTCCGGGGTGCTGCGCTGGCCACGCTCGTGCGCCACGATGATCTGTAGACGCTCTTTCGCTACCGACGCGCTGCTCTGTTTCTGTCTGCCACGAAAGAAGTCAAAAAGGTTCATGGTTTACTTGCCTCCAAACAGGCGTGCGAAGAATCCTTGCTTCGGCACTTCGATGAACCGCAGTGGCTTGGGCTTGCCCAGCAGGCGGTCGACGGTGTCACTGTACGCCTGGCCGGCATCGCTCTGGTCATCGAGGATGACCGGGATGCCCTGGTTGGACGCCTTGAGCACTGCCTGGGATTCGGGAATCACACCCAGCAGTTCGACCGAGAGGATTTCCTTGACGTCTTCGACGCCCAGCATTTCGCCCTTCTCGACACGCTCTGGGTGGTAGCGGGTGATCAGCAGGTGTTCCTTGATCGGGTCGTCACCTTGTTCCGCTCGGCGCGACTTGCTCGACAGCAGGCCGATCATGCGGTCGGAGTCACGTACCGAGGAGACTTCCGGGTTGGTCACGACGATGGCTTCGTCGGCGAAGTACATCGCCAGGTGCGCGCCTTTCTCGATACCGGCCGGCGAGTCGCAGACGACGAACTCGAACTGCTCCTTGAGCTCCATCAGCACCTTTTCCACGCCTTCCTTGGTCAGCGCGTCCTTGTCGCGGGTCTGGCTGGCGGCCAGCACGTACAGGTTCTCGAGGCGCTTGTCCTTGATCAGGGCCTGTTGCAGGTTGGCTTCGCCGTTGACCACGTTGACGAAGTCGTAAACCACGCGGCGTTCGCAGCCCATGATCAGGTCGAGGTTACGCAGGCCGACGTCGAAGTCGACGATGACAGTCTTGTGCCCACGCAGTGCGAGGCCGGTACCGATAGCGGCGCTGGTGGTGGTCTTGCCCACACCCCCCTTGCCGGAAGTAACCACGAGAATCTTGGCCAAGGTGTTTCACCCCTAAATAATCGGGACAGGCGTCCCTGCAAATACAAAAAAACGGCAACGGTAAAAAGTTGCGCTAAAAATGCCGGCAAGTATCCGTTAAAGACGGGTGATGTTCAACACGTCACCGGACAGGCTGACCTGCACGCCCGAGCCCCACAGCGGGTCGCGGCGCAGGTCTTCGCAAACTTTGTACTGGCCGGCGATGGAGACCATTTCCGCGGTCATCTGCTGGCAGAAGATGCGCGCCTTGGTATTGCCCTTGATCCCCGCCAGGGCCCGGCCGCGCATGGCGCCGTACACATGGATGTTGCCATCGGCAAGAAGTTCCGCGCCCGGGCTGACGGAGCCGGTGACCACCAGGTCGCCGCCCTGAGCATAGATCTGCTGGCCGCCGCGCACCGTCGTGGTGATGATGCGCGTCGGGCGCACTTCGGGTTCGGCTGGCGCCGGTGGCGGTGGCGGTGGCGGTGCAGGTTCCGGCGCTTTCACCTCCGGCTCCGGCTCCAGCGGGCGCTCGCGGGCTCCGGAAGGCGGCAGCACCGGCAGGTCGATGGCGATCGCCGCGGCGATGTCCTCGATGCGGTTGGCGCGGATCGCCAGGGTGCGCAGGCCATGATGGCGGCAGACGCGCATCAGCCCGGGCAGGTCGATGGCGCCCTCGTCAGGGGGCAGCTTGTCCAGCGCCAGCACCAGCGGCGTGTTGCTGAAGAAGTTCGGCGCCTGCGCCACCTTCGCCGCCAGCTGGCGGTCGAGGGATTCGAGGTCGTTGCGCGCCAGTTCCAGCACGGTGATGGCAAGCATGCTGCCCTTGAGCTGGAACACGGGGGCGTTGTCGGGTGTCTGGTTAGGGCTCATGGTCTGCATAGACGGCTTGTTGCGAGAAAAGTGCCCTGACTTATAGCGATAAGACCGATTGCCCGCAACCGATGTAGAATGCTCGGCCCTTGTCTTGCCGGAAGCTTCAATGGAACGCCCGCGTTTTCGCCGCCTATTCCTCCACCCGCGTTTCTGGGCCCTGTGGCTCGGTCTGGGCCTGTTGTGGCTGGTCGCCCAGTTGCCCTACCGCGCCCTGCTCGGGCTCGGCCGCGTTCTCGGTGCGCTGATGTACCGGGCGGCCGGCGAACGCCGCCGCATTGCCGCGCGCAACCTTGAATTGTGTTTCCCCGAGCTTTCCAGCGACGAACGGCAGCGCCTGCTCAAGGAAAATTTCGCCTCCACCGGCATCGCCTTCTTCGAAATGGCCATGAGCTGGTGGTGGCCACAGGCCCGCCTGGCCCGCCTGGCGCACATCGAAGGCATCGAACACCTGCAGGCTGCCCAGCGTGAAGGGGAGGGGGCGATCCTCATGGCCGTGCACTTCACCACCCTGGAGATCGGCGCCGCGCTGCTGGGCCAGGTTCACACCATCGACGGCATGTACCGCGAGCACGGCAATCCGGTGTTCGACTTCATCCAGCGCCGTGGCCGCGAGCGCCACAACCTCGATTCGCTGGCGGTGGAACGCGACGATGTGCGCGGCATGCTCAAGCTGCTGCGCAAGGGCCGGGCGATCTGGTATGCGCCCGACCAGGACTACGGCATGAAGCAGAGCATCTTCGTGCCACTGTTCGGCATCCCGGCCGCCACCGTTACCGCCACCAGCAAGTTCGCCCGCCTGGGCAAGGCCCGGGTGATCCCCTTCACCCAGAAGCGCCTGGAAGATGGCAGCGGCTACCGCCTGGTGGTGCACCCGCCGCTCGAAGGCTTCCCGGGGGAGACCGAAGAGGCTGACTGCCTGCGCATCAACCAGTGGGTCGAAGGCGTGCTGCGCGAGTGCCCGGAGCAATACCTGTGGGCGCACCGGCGGTTCAAGTCGCGGCCCGAGGGTGAGCCGCGGCTGTACGACAAGAAAAAGCGCTGAGTGTTTCGATTGCAGGGCCGGCCTCATCGCTGGCAAGCCAGCTCCCACAGGGATCATGCATACCCTGTGCCCGGCGATGTACCTGTGGGAGCTGGCTTGCCAGCGAAGAGGCCCTAGAACCAACCAGTAATCCAGGAAGGACTCGATGACCCCCACCACCGGCCTGATCCTCTCCGGCGGCGGCGCCCGCGCCGCCTACCAGGTCGGCGTGCTCGCCGGCATCGCCGAACTGCTGCCGCCCGGCGCGGCCAACCCGTTCCCGGTGATCGTCGGCACCTCCGCCGGCGCCATCAACGCGGTCAAGCTGGCCAGCGGCGCCACCCGCTTCGCCGAATCGGTGCAGCACCTGACCGCCTTCTGGCAGAATTTTCGCAGCCACCTGGTACTGCGCAGCGACTGGCCCGGGGTGATCCGCCAGGCCAGCCGTTTCGTCGGCCACAGCCTGCTGGGCCTGGGCGGCCAGGTGCCGGTGGCACTGCTCGACAGCCGCCCGCTGCGCAAACTGCTGCACCAGCACCTGGACCTGGACGGCATTGCCCATTCCCTGGCCGCCAACCAGTTGCGCGCCATCGCCGTGACCGCCTTCGGTTATGAGTCCGGCCAGGCGGTGACCTTCTATCAGGGCCGCGACACCATCGAGCCCTGGCTGCGCCACCGACGCATCGGCATGCCTACGCCGCTGACCATCGACCATCTGTTGGCCAGCTCCGCCATCCCGCTGCTGTTCGCCCCGGTGCGGCTCGGCGAGGAGTTTTTTGGCGACGGTGCGGTACGTCAGTCGGCGCCGATCAGCCCGGCCCTGCACCTGGGGGCCAGCCGCGTGCTGGTGGTGGGCGTCAGTGGCAACCCACAGCGCCCGGCGCCGCCGTTGCCCACCCAGCGGGTGTTCAGCGGCCAGCAGCCGAGCCTGGCGCAGATCGGCGGGCACATGCTCAACAGCACCTTCATCGACAGCCTCGAAGACGACATCGAGTTGCTGCAACGCCTCAACCACCTCAGCCACATGTTGCCAGCGCACCTCGATGCACGGCGCCTGGGGCTGGCACCGATCGAGGTGCTGGTGGTGGCGCCAAGCCAGCCGCTGGACGAGATTGCCGCGCGGCACCGGCGCGACTTGCCAGCGGCGCTACGGCTGTTCCTGCGCGGGCCGGGGGCGACCAAAACCAGCGGGGCGGGGGTGCTCAGCTACCTGCTGTTCGAGGCGAGCTATTGCAGCGAGCTGATCGAGCTGGGGCGCAAGGATGCCTTGGCCAAGAAGCGCGAGTTGTGCCAGTTCCTGGGCTTGCCGGGCTAATCAGTCCCCCTGTAGGAGCGGCCTTGTGTCGCGAAAGGGCCGCAACGCGGCCCCGGGATTTCAGTGTGAAAGCAGAAATCGCCGGGGCTGCGTTGCAGCCCGTTCGCGACACAAGGCCGCTCCTACAGAGGCCGCGCTGGCGCTATTCGGCGATCTGCAACTTGCGCGCCTGGGTGTACACGTATCGCAGCTTTTCATACTCGAACGGCGAGTTGGTCTGGCCATAGCTGAAGTTGGTGCTGTTGCGCTTGTCGATGGCCCGCATCAGCGTGATTTCCGGGTGCTCTTCGGCAGACTCCGGCACGTCCAGGTAATTGACCGCCTGCTCGCCCACGTAATCCACCACCAGCCCGGTGGTGTCGCGCAGGTTCGATGGCCCCAGGATCGGCAGCATGATGTACGGCCCTTCCGGGACGCCATAGAAGCCAAGTGTCTGGCCAAAGTCCTCGCTCTGGCGCGGCAGCCCCATGCTGGTCGCCGGATCCCACAGCCCGCCCACACCGAGGATGGTGTTGAACATCAGTCGCGCGGTGATTTGTGCCGAGCGCTTGGCCTTGAGCTGGAACACGCTGTTGAACAGGTTCGGTACATCGCCCAGGTTGTTGAAGAAGTTGTTCACCCCGGTGCGCACGAAGCTTGGGGTGATGTAGCGGTAGCCATCGACCACCGGCAGGAACACCCACTGGTCGAAGCGGTAGTTGAAGTGATAGATGCGCCGGTTCATCGCTTCCAGCGGGTCATAGATGTTCAACGCCGCCAGGGTCGAGCGCTCGAACTCGCGCTGGTCCAGGCCCGGGTTGAACTTGAGTTCGCGCAGCGGATCGAGGAACCCATCGGGTTCTGCGGTGAGGGCCGGGGCCTTGTCGGCCTCGACCACGCTGGCCCGGGGCGCGACTTCCTCGGCCAGGGCGCAGCTGCTGGCGAGCAGGGCGGTGACGAGCAGCAATCGGTTAACCACGGAAGAACTCCAGCATGGCGTCGCTGTTGACGCGGTAATTGAGGTTGCCGCAGTGGCCGCCATGGGGGTACAGGGTCAGGCGCTCGCCGAACACCCGGCGCAGGAAACCGATGTCGCCGGGGCCGAGGATCACGTCGTCGGCGTTGTGCATCACGGCGATCTTCGGGCTGTCGTGCAGGTAGTCGGCGAGGGCGTACAGGCTGACCTGGTCGATCAGCTGCAGCAGGCTGTTGCCGTCGGTGCGCGCGCGCCACATGGGGATCACCTGCTCGGTCAGGTAGCAGTCGAAATCGCACTGCAGGGCACGCTTGAAGAACGGCGTGAGGCTGGTGGTTTCGGTAATCGGGAATTTCGGCGGAATGATCAGGCCGCGGCGGTTGATCAGGTCGGAGGTGAAGGCGATGTCGGCTGCCGAGAAGCGGAACGAGGTGCCGATCAGCATGGCCATCTGTTCGTTGGACAGGTGCTGGCGCGACTGCTGGAAGTCGTACAGCAAGGCTTCGTTGAGGTCGATGTAGCCCTTGTCCTGGAAGTAGCGGGTGAGCTTTTCCAGCATCAGTTCGTAGAACGTGGTGCTTTTGTCGATGCCCTTGACCCGGGTCTGCACCAGTTTGTCCAGGTTGCTGATCGAGGTGTACAGGTTGACCGGCGGGTTGAGCAGCAGCACGCGCTTGAAGTTGAAGCTGCGCCGGGTTTCGTCCAGCTTGCTGACGAAGGCTGCATCCAGCGCCCCCAGGCTGTAGCCCGTCAGGTAGTACTCGCTGACCGGCAGGCGCGGGTGCTGGGCGCGCACCGCCTGCATCACCCGGTACAGGTCCTTGGCATCCTCGGCGCTCACGCCAGGCGTGGCAAAGCGCGAGGCCGCGCTCATGAAGTCGTAGCTGGTCGGCGAGGACAGCTGCACCACGTGGTAGCCGGCCTGATAGAACAGTTTTTTCAGGTATTCGTTGATCGAGCTGAAGTAGGGCGCGCCGGTACCGGCGATCAGGAAGATCAGCGGCGCCTCGTGGTCCTGCCTGGCCAGGCGGTAGCGCAGTTTCTTCACTGACCAGAAGTTGTCCGGCAGGGTGAACTCGCGTTCCGGGCGCAGGGTGAGGCTGTAGTCGTCCTGGTTGATTTCATCGTCACTGGGCAGCGTCGGGCGCTGCTCAGGCGGGGTGGTGGCGATGGTCGCCTCGAACGGGTTGGTCAATGGGTAGCCGTAGCTCGCGGCATCGATATCCCGCGCCGAAGCGGCCGCAGCCATGAGCAGGCCGCCAAGCAGCGCGGCGAGGCGCAAAGATCGAAGCATGTAGTCCCCCAGAAAAACGCAAGGTCGTGCAGTTTGTACGCAGGCTAGGACCATGGTCGGCACGGCAAAGTTGCCTGCCGTTCATACCTTTGTCGCACCAGATGTTGTTGTCCACGGCAATGTCTGTGTTGTGCAACATAGCCGCTGGGCCATGATTTTGCCTTACATCGGCCCGTGAGCGATCATTCACGCTTTCGATTGCCGCTATTGGAGAACCGGATGTCCCGTTCGTGGCCGCTCATTGCCTTGCTGCTGTTCCTGCCCCTGTGGTTGGCCGCCAGTTATGGCGTGCGTTATGGCTTGATGGAGGCGGCCCAGTGGGTCGGCTTGTGTTCGCAGCCGGGGGATATCTGGCAGTGCCAGGTGCGCTCGCTGCTGGGCTTGGGCATTCATTTCCAGGTGATCGCCTGGAGCGCGTTGGGGCTGGCGCTGGTCGCCCAGTTGGCTCCGGGCCGCCTGGGGCGGTGGCTTGCAGTGCTGGCGCTGGTGTTCGGGCTGCCGGCGCTGGTGCTGTATACCGCGAGCATCGCGGTATTTGCGGTGGTCCTGGCAGGCTTGCGCTTGGTCAGGTAATTACCGGCTTGCTGGGTCGGGCTTGGAGGGTGGCGGGCTGAAACCTCAACTCAGCACGTGTTCCACCGGCTCCAATGCCGGCGGCAAAGGCTCATGCCCCAGCGCCGCCAGTACATCGCGCTCGAGGGTGCGCACCAGCGCATCGGTCGGCAGGTCGTTCTCATCCCGGCCGAACGGGTCTTCCAGCTCGTTGCCAATGGCATCCAGGCCGAAGAAGGTGTAGCTGACGATGGTGGTGAACAGCGGCGCCAGCCAGCCCAGCGGTTCGGCCAGGGCGAACGGCAGCAGCAGGCAGAAGATATAGATGGTGCGGTGCAGCAGCAGGGTGTAGGGGAATGGCAGCGGCGTACCCTTGATCCGCTCGCAGGTGGCCTGCACCTCCGACAGCCCCGACAGGCGCTGTTCCAGGGTGGTGTAACGGAACTCGCTGATCACCTGCTGCTGCGCCAGCCGCGAACATTGCGCACCGATGTCCTGCAGGATGCCGTTGCACAGATTGTGCGGGGTCAGTGGCGCCTGCTCGGCCAGCCAGGGGCGGGCGGCGCGCAGTTCGTCCTCGTTGCGCAGCCGGGCATTCAGGGCGTGGGCAAAACCGCACAGGCTGCGCAACATCGCCGAGCGCAGTTGCGCATCCTCGATCACCACGCTTTCACGCACGAACGAACGCACCTCGATGATCATCCGCCCCCAGGCCTTGCGTCCTTCCCACCAACGGTCGTAGCAGGCGTTGTTGCGAAAGCTCATGAAGATCGACAGTGACAGCCCGAGCAGGGTGAACGGGGTGGCGCTGACCGGGTAGAACAACGCCGGGTAGTGCCGCTCGATGAGCACGATCAGTGCGGCCAGCAGGGTGACCATCAGGCAGCGCAACGCGATGCGCTTGACGATCGAGCCCTTGAGGGTGAACAGCACGCGCAGCATGTCGGGGCGGGAGTGGACGATCAAGAGGGGTTCCCGAGGCGGCCGTTCAGCCGCCGGTCATGTTCATGAAACGCAGGATCTGCACCTCGCCACCCACTTCGAAGTGGTGACGCCAGGGTTTGAGCTGCATGGCCTCGCGGATGGCCTTGTCCAGGCGGGCGCTGTCGCCGGGGTGCTGGCGCAGCACCTGCTTGAGGTCCAGCGAGTGCTCGTTGCCCAGGCACAGCAGCAGGCGGCCTTCGACGGTCAGGCGCACGCGGTTGCAGGTGGCGCAGAAGTTGTGGCTGTGGGGCGAGATGAAGCCTACCCGGGTGTTCGGCGCTTCGGCCAGGCGCCAGTAGCGGGCCGGGCCTTGGGAGGATTCGGCCGACTCGATCAGGCTGAAGTGCCCGGCCAGGCGCTCGCGCACATCGTCGCTGGAGCAGTAGGACTCGTCGCGCTGGTGTTCGCTGATCACCCCCAGGGGCATTTCCTCGATGAACGAGATGTCCAGCTCGCGGTCGATGGCGAAGCGCACCAGGTCGACGATCTCGTCGTCGTTGCGGCCCTTGAGCACCACGGCGTTGAGCTTGGTGCGACGAAAACCGGCGGCGCGCGCGGCATCGATGCCGGCGATCACCTGGTGCAGGTCACCGGTGCGGGTCAGGGCGCGGAAGCGCTCGGGGTCGAGGCTGTCGAGGCTGATGTTCAGGCGCGATACGCCAGCATCGAACAGCGGCTGGGCCAGGCGGCCGAGCTGCGAGCCATTGCTGGTCAGGCACAGTTCACGCAGGCCGGGCAGGGCGGCGATACGTTCGCAGAGCCCGACGATGCCCTGGCGAACCAGGGGCTCACCGCCGGTCAGGCGGATCTTGCGGGTGCCCAGGGCGACGAAGCGTTCGGCCACCTGGTAGAGCTCTTCGAGGCTGAGGATCTGCTGGCGCGGCAGGAACTGCATGTCCTCGGCCATGCAGTAGACGCAGCGGAAATCGCAACGATCGGTGACCGACATCCGCAGGTAGTCGACCTTGCGGTTGAAACCGTCGATCAGGGCCTGGGGGTTCTGTTCCACGTTGGCGCTCGAGAGGGTTGGGGCTATGCAATCCAAGCTATCGCCTGGGGCCAGACCCGTCAAATTGCTTTCCCTGACCGCTTGATCAATGGCCTCTATCAAGGGCCAGGCAGATGCGTGCACGGCATTCTCGTGGGAGCGGGCTTGCCCCGCGAAAGGTCTATTACAGACACCTGAAACCCATGATCGACACCGCCTATCACCCCGTCAGACATTTCGATTGGACGCCCCCACACCACCCTCCATAGGCTGGAAAAAAGCAGCGGACAACATGATCCGCCGCACCTTTACCATGCCCGCGTGAGGATTGACCGCATGAGCCAGGACCAACACATCAGGGACTACAAGGGGCCGGCCGCCGGCTGGGGCGCGCTCAAGAGCGTGACCAAGAGCTGGCTGGGCAGCGAGAACGCCTTCAAGAATCTGCGGGCCATGCTCAAGACCAACCAGAACGGCGGCTTCGACTGCCCCGGTTGCGCCTGGGGCGAGTCGCCGGAGAGCGACATGGTCAAGTTCTGCGAGAACGGCGCCAAGGCGGTCAACTGGGAAGCCACCGGCCGCTCGGTGGACCCGGCTTTCTTCGCAAAGTACAGCGTCAGCGCGCTGCAGGAACAGACCGACTACTGGCTCGAATACCAGGGCCGGCTGACCCACCCGATGCGCTATGACGCGGCCAGCGATCACTATGTCGAAACCAGCTGGGACGAGGCCTTCGCCCTGATCGGCCAACACCTGAACAGCCTCGAGTCGCCCGACCAGGCCGAGTTCTACACCTCGGGCCGGGCCAGCAACGAGGCGGCGTTTCTCTACCAGCTGTTCGTCCGCGCCTACGGCACCAACAACTTCCCCGACTGCTCGAACATGTGCCACGAAGCCAGCGGCGTGGGCATGGCCGAGACCCTCGGCGTGGGCAAGGGCACCGTGGTGTTCCATGACCTGGAGCTGGCCGACGCGATCTTCGTCATCGGCCAGAACCCCGGCACCAACCACCCGCGCATGCTCGAACCGCTGCGTGAGGCGGTCAAGCGCGGCGCCCAGGTGGTGTGCTTCAACCCACTCAAGGAGCGCGGGCTGGAACGCTTCCAGCACCCGCAGCACCCGCTGGAGATGCTCAGCAACGGCTCCGAGTCCACCAGTACCGCGTACTTCCGTCCGGCGCTGGGCGGCGACATGGCGGCCATGCGCGGTATCGCCAAGTACCTGTTGCAGTGGGAGCGCGAAGCGCAGCTCAACCATGAGCCGCCGGTGTTCGACCATGCCTTCATCGCCGAGCACACCAGTGGTGTCGAGGCTTACCTGGCCGTGGTCGAGGCCACGCCCTGGGATCATATCGTCGAGCAGTCCGGCCTGACCAAGGCCGAGATCGAGCTGGCGGCGCGCATGTACCGCAAGGCCGAGCGGGTGATCATGTGCTGGGCCATGGGTGTGACCCAGCACCGCCACTCGGTGGCGACCGTGCAGGAAATCGTCAACCTGCAACTGCTGCGCGGCAACGTTGGCAAGCCCGGCGCCGGCCTGTCACCGGTACGCGGCCACAGCAACGTGCAGGGCGACCGCACCATGGGCATCGACGAAAAACCCAAGGCGCAACTGCTCGACGCCCTGGAAAAGCGCTTCCAGTTCAAGGTGCCGCGTGCCCATGGCGACAACGCCGTGCTGGCGATCAAGGCCATGGAGGAGGGGCGGGCCAAGGTGTTCGTCGCCCTGGGCGGCAACTTCGCCCAGGCCACCCCGGACACGCCACGCACCCACGCGGCGCTGCGCAACTGCGCGCTGACCGTGCAGATCTCCACCAAGCTCAACCGTTCGCACCTGGTCACCGGGCGCGACGCGCTGATCCTGCCGTGCCTGGGCCGTACCGAGATCGATAGCCAGGCTGAGGGCCCGCAAGGGGTGACGGTCGAAGACACCTTCAGCATGGTGCACATCTCCCATGGCCAGCTGAAGCCGCGCTCGCCGCACCTGCGCTCGGAGCCGGCGATCGTTGCCGGCATGGCCAAGGCCACCCTGGGCAACATGCCGATCGATTGGGAATACGCGATTGCCGACTACGGCCGCATCCGCAGCATGATTGCCGATGTGATTCCAGGCTTTGCCGATTTCAACGAGCGGTTGCAGCATCCGGGCGGTTTCCACCTGGGCAACAACGCGGCGGACCGCACCTTCCGTACCGCCACCGGCAAGGCGCGCTTCACCCCGAGCCTATTGCCCGAGCAACTGGTCAACGACCAGGTGCTGGCCCGTGGCGACAAGCCCGACCTGATCCTGCAGACCCTGCGCTCCCACGATCAGTACAACACCACCCTGTACGGGCTGGATGACCGCTATCGCGGGGTGTTTGGCCTGCGCGAAGTGGTGTTCGTCAACGAGGCCGATATCCGCCGCCTGGGTTTCGAGCCGGGCGAGCAGGTGGACCTGGTGTCGTTGTGGGCGGATGGCCGCGAGCGGCGGGTGTCGGGGTTCCGCCTGGTGGCCTATGACGTGCCCGAGGGGCAGGCGGCGGCGTACTACCCGGAGACCAACCCGTTGGTGCCGTTGGAGAGTTATGGCGACGGCACTTACACGCCAACCTCGAAGTTCGTCGCGATCAAACTGGAGAAGGCCAGCGCGGGGAACCGGATCGCGGCGGCAGTGGCTGACTGATTCCGGGCGTCACGCACGCCTTGTGTAGGAGCGGCCTTGTGTCGCGAAAGGGCTGCAGCGCAGCCCCGGCGATTTCTGCTGTCACGCCAAAACCCTGGGGCCGCGTTGCGGCCCTTTCGCGACACAAGGCCGCTCCTACAGTGGATGTGCGAGCCCGCTCAGCGGTTCACCGGATACGCCGTGGTGTACTTCATCTGCTCCATGGCAAAGCTCGAGGTGATGTTCGACAGCCCGTCGGTACTGGTGATCAGTTTCTTGTAGAAGCGGTCGTAGGCGGCGATGTCGCCCACCACCACCCGTAGCATGTAGTCCCAGTCGCCGGACATGCGGTACACCTCCATCACCTCCTCGAACGCGGTCACCGTGTCGGCGAACTGCGCCAGCCAGGCGCTGTCGTGGCGCTGGGTCTTGAGCTGGACGAACACCGTCAGGCCCAGGCCCAGGCGCTGGGGGTCGAGCAGGGCGACGCGGCCGCGGATATAACCTTCGTCCTCCAGGCGCTTGACCCGCTTCCAGCAGGGGGTTGTGGTCAGGTTGACCGCTTCGGCCAGGTCCTTGAGGGAGATCGAGGCGTCGCGCTGGAGCAGGGTGAGAATGTGCTGGTCGAAACTGTCCATGTCGCTCTTGGGCTCCAGGCGAGAAAAAGTTTCCCGAGATTAGCCGTTGGCGATGCAGCTTGGAATCGCTATGGCCCGCATAAGGTAATAATGTTCTGGCTGGCGCCGGTCGCTGGCGGATATGAGATAGTTGCGCTTTTCCACCCTTAGTCAATGGACCCGACCATGTCCGAAAAGCCGCGCAATTTCGCCACCCGCACCATCCACGCCGGCGAGCAGTCCAGCGTTGCCGACAACGCCATCTTCCCGGCCATCGTCACCTCCAGCTCGTTCATCAAGCGTGGCCTGGACGACCACCCCGAATATGCCTACAGCCGGGTCAGCAACCCCACCCGGCATGCCTATGAAACCTGCGTGGCGGCCCTGGAGGAGGGTGTCGGCGCGGTGGCCTGTGCTTCTGGCGTCAGCGCTACGGCCACGGTGCTCGAGCTGCTGTCCAAGGATGCCCACGTGGTGGTGATGAACGGCGTCTACGGCGGCACCTTCCGCCTGCTGGAAGACTACCGCGGGCGCACCTCGGGCCTGACCACCACCTACGTCGACCTCAACGACGTCGAGGCCGTGGCCGCGGCGATTCGCCCGAACACGCAACTGATCTGGATCGAGTCGCCGACCAACCCCTTGCTGCACCTGGTCGATATCAAGGCGGTCTGCGACCTGGCCCGCGCGCGCGGGATCATGACCTGCATCGACAACACCTTCTGCTCGCCGTGGAACCAGCAGCCGATCACTTTGGGCGTGGACCTGGTGATGCACTCGGCGAGCAAGTACATCGGCGGCCACTCCGACCTCACCGGCGGCGTGGTGGTGGCGGCCAACGACGAACTGCTGGGGCGTCTGCGCAAGATCAGCATGGCGGTGGGGGCGATCCAGGGGCCGTTCGATTGCTACCTGGCGCTGCGCGGGCTGAAGACCCTTGACGTGCGCATGGAGCGCCAGAGCGCCAACGCACTGCGCGTGGCGCAGTACCTGGAAAGCCACCCGCAGGTCGAGCAGGTGTATTACCCAGGGTTGGAGAGCCACCCGCAGCATGAATTGTGCAAGCGCCAGATGCGCACCGGCGGGGCCGTGGTGGCCATTCGCATCAAGGGTGACCGGGCTGCGGTCAACCGCCTGGTCGAGGCGCTGCAGATCTTCGTCCTGGCCGATTCGCTGGGCGGCGTGGAGAGCATGATCAACCATTCCTGGAGCATGTCGCACAACTCGCTCAGCCCTGAGCAGAAGGGCGTGATGGGTATCAGCGAGAACCTGGTGCGGTTGTCGATGGGGATCGAGGACTATCGGGATCTGATCGAGGACCTGGATACGGCGCTCAAAGCGTCCGCCTGACGGCTGGTAACGCCATCGCGGGGCAAGCCCGCTCCCACAAAACATGCGCCGAGGCGTGGGAGCGGGCTTGCCCCGCGATCATTTTGAAGGGTTTACCCGGTTATCCGGGGTGTTCAGGACTTGGGCGGATGGACGATCCGTTCAATCTTGTCCTTGATCAGCAGCCGCTCCTTGCGTAACAGGTTGACCTTGTCGTCGGCGCTGCCGTTGCCTTCGGCAGCCACCACTTCCTTGTCCTTGGCGTTGTAGTCCTTGTGCAGCTTGTGCAGGTCCTGATTCTTGTCGATCAGGGCCTGGAACTGGTCGGCGCTAACGTGCAGGTCTGCGAGCAAATCGTGCGGAACTGGCATTTCTTCACCTCTTTCAGGGTTGGCGAACGGGCCTGAACCATGAGGATAGCCGCCTTTGCCCCAATGGGGGACTGGGTTAGGCTGTCGCACACCCTCCCTTGACCGGAACCTGCGCCATGCCTCACCTGAACCTGGAATACAGCGACAACCTGGGCGAACTCAACGTCGACCTGCTGTTGTTGCGCCTTAACCACGCCCTGGTGGGCAGCGGCCAGTTTGCCGACGAAGCCGACATCAAGAGCCGGGCCCAGGCCTTCGCTAAGTACCGGGTGGGCACGGCACCGGGTGAGCGTGCCTTCGCCCATGTACGGCTGGCGATCCTCAGCGGGCGCTCGGAGCAGGTGAAGCAGCAGTTGTCGGGCAGCCTGCTCGCGGTGCTGCAGGAGGCGATCCCTGCCCAGGCCGGGCTGGATATCCAGCTGTGCGTGGAGGTGCTGGACATCGACCGTGAGCCCTACGCCAAGCTGCGACTGCCGGCTGAATAAAAGCTGAATGAAACTTGTTTAATTGGTGAAAGCTGCATTCCGACCAATTGTTACCAAGTTTTTCACAAAAAATTGATGCTAGCCTTCTTAGAGTTCGGCCAACTTCCCAAGGTGCCCGCCCGGGCACCCTGGCCGCTCATGAACTCTACCTGCGAATGCCATGCTCAACGTCAAATCCCTGCGGACTGAATGGGTCACGCTGCTGGCCAGCCTTTACCTGTTGATCGGCCTTAACACCTTCCTCTGGCAACACCTGCAAGCCATTGTGCCGCCCGGCATGGTGGGGCTGTGGCTGGGGCTGGCATTCGCCGTGCTGATGTTGTTCGCCTTCAATCTGATATTGACCTTGTTGGCATTCAAGTATGTGTTGAAACCGGTATTGATCCTGTTGTTCATGAGCGGCGCGGGCGTTGCCTACTTCATGAATCAATATGGCGTGCTGATCGATACCGGCATGTTCCGCAATGTGGCGGAAACCAACGTTGCTGAAGTTCGCGACCTGCTGTCGATCAAGTTTGCGCTGTATATCCTGTTGCTCGGCGTGCTGCCGTCGCTGTTGGTATGGAAGGCAAAAATTGCCTACCGCCCCTGGTACCGCGAAGTGCTGGGCAAATTGGTGGTGACGGGGGCCTGTGTGGCGGCGCTGGGCTCGGTGGCACTGGTCAACTACCAAGGGCTTGCATCGCTGTTTCGCAACCACCACGAACTGCGCCTGATGCTGACCCCGAGCAATATCGTCGGTGCGTCCATTGGTTATGTCAGCGAACAGTTGGGTACTGCATCACGGCCTTTCCAGCCATACGGCACGGATGCCCACCGCGATGCCGCCTGGCAGCACCATGAGCGCAAGTCGCTGACCGTGCTGGTGGTGGGTGAAAGTGCCCGCGCCGAGAACTTCGGCCTGCTTGGCTATGCCCGCGACACCACGCCGAACCTGGCCAAACAGCAGGGCCTGCTGAGCTTTACCGATGTGCACTCGTGCGGTACCGAAACCGCCGTGTCGGTGCCGTGCATGTTCTCCGGCATGACCCGCAAGGACTATGACGCCCGCGTGGCCAAGAACCGCGAAGGCCTGCTCGACATCCTCCAGCGCGCCGGCCTGGCCGTGCAGTGGCGTGACAACCAGTCCGGCTGCAAGGGCACCTGCGACCGCGTGCAGTTCATCGACGTGAGCAACCTTGCCGACCCGGCCCTGTGCGCCAACGGCGAGTGCCACGACGAGGTCCTCCTGCAGGGCCTGGGCGAACTGATCGACAACCTCGACAAGGACACCGTGCTGGTGCTGCACCAGATGGGCAGCCACGGCCCCGAGTACTTCAAACGCTACCCGACGGGCAGCGAGCCGTTCACCCCGGTGTGCCGCAGCAATGCGCTGAACCAGTGCAGCCAGGCGGAAATCGTCAACGGCTACGACAACACTCTGGCCTACACCGACAAGGTGCTTGGCTCGCTGATCGATACCCTGCGCAGCAAGCAGGACAAGGTCGACACGGCGATGATCTACCTGTCCGACCACGGCGAGTCGCTGGGTGAATACAACCTCTACCTGCACGGCACCCCCTACGTGATGGCGCCGGAGCAGCAGAAGCACGTGCCGTTGTTGACCTGGTTCTCCGACAGCTACCAGCAGGACTTCGGCCTGGACACCGACTGCCTGGCCAAGCTGCGCGACGCGCCACTGTCCCAGGACAACCTGTTCCACTCGATGCTCGGCCTGTTGCAGGTACGCACCGATGTCTACCAGCAGTCGCTGGACATGTTCGCCAGCTGCCGGCCGTGGTTGGCGGCGGGGCGCTGAAGCAGGGTTTTAACGACATCGCGGGGCAAGCCCGCTCCCACGACATAGCGCCGAGGCGTGGGAG
>NZ_JBDJLM010000098.1:0-16391 GCF_039673365.1 Pseudomonas sp. TWI923
TAGTGTGGGGTTTCCCCATGTGAGAGTAGGTCATCGTCAAGATTCATTTCGCAAAACCCCTATCTGCGCATGCAGGTAGGGGTTTTGTCTTTTCCGGCTTTTAATTCTTCCCACCTCGGTTCAAGGCAAAGGTCTTTTGCGCCTCGGATAGCTCTGCAGGCGGCGCCAGGGGTGCGACAATTATTACCGTCCGATGACGTGACTTTCTCGCATCGACCCTGCGTCAAGACTTAGGTTCGGGGCAATCCTCGCACCCGGACAGAGCGATGCCAGCGTACCGTGCTGCGCATTTCTGGACCTCCACCGCCCTATACACTGAGGTAAGAAGCAAAATGGCCAAGGCCGCCGATGTCGTTGTGCAATGCCTGGAAAACGAAGGTGTCGAGTATGTGTTCGGCATCCCCGGCGAGGAGAACCTCGACCTGCTCGAGTCCCTGCGCAAATCGAAGATCAAGCTGGTACTGACCCGCCATGAGCAGTCCGCAGGCTTCATGGCTGCCACTTATGGCCGCCTGACCGGCAAGACCGGCGTCAGCCTGTCGACCCTCGGCCCCGGCGCCACCAACCTGGTGACCGCCAGCGCCTATGCCTACCTCGGCGGTATGCCGATGATGATGATCACCGGCCAGAAGCCGATCAAGAAGTCCAAGCAGGGCCGTTTCCAGATCATCGACGTGTGCGGCATGATGGACCCCATCACCAAGTACACTCACCAGTTCGCTTCGGCCGACAACATCCCGGCCCGCATGCGTGAAGCCTTCCGTCTGGCCGAAGAAGAGAAGCCGGGTGCCGTGCACCTGGAACTGCCGGAAGACATCGCTGCCGAGCAGACCGACGCACTGCCGATCCCGCGCAGCCTGCACCGCCGCCCGCTGGCCGAGCATGTGGCCATCGAAGCCGCCGTCGAGAAACTGAAGAACGCCCGTAACCCGATCCTGGTGATCGGCGCCGGTGCCAACCGCAAGATGACCGCCAAGGTCCTCAAGCAACTGATCGACAAGACCGGCATCCCGTTCATCACCACCCAGATGGGTAAAGGTGTGGTCGACGAGCGTCACCCACGCTTCCTGGGCAACGCCGCGCTGTCCTCCGGCGATTTCGTGCACCGCGCCGTCGAAGCCGCCGACCTGATCGTCAACATCGGCCACGACGTGATCGAGAAACCACCGTTCTTCATGGTTCGTGGCGGCACCGAAGTGATCCACGTGAGCTTCCGCTCCGCCGAAGTGGACGCCGTGTACTTCCCGCAGGTGGAAGTGATTGGCGACATCGCCAACGCCGTGTGGCAGATCAGCGAAGCCCTGACCGACACCAGCCACTGGGACTTCACCCGCCTGCTGGCCATCCGCGAAGCCAACGAAGCGCAGATCGCCGAAGGCGCCGACGACAACCGCTTCCCGGTCTACCCGCAGCGCATGGTCGCCGATATCCGTCGCGTGCTGCCGTCCGAAGGCATCGTTGCCCTGGACAACGGCATCTACAAGATCTGGTTCGCCCGTAACTACAAGGCGCACAAGCCCAACACCGTGCTGCTCGACAACGCCCTGGCGACCATGGGCGCCGGCCTGCCGTCGGCCATGGCGGCGCACCTGGTGTACCCGGATCGCCCGGTGATCTCGGTGTGCGGCGATGGCGGCTTCATGATGAACAGCCAGGAGCTGGAAACCGCAGTCCGTCTGGGCATGCACCTGACCGTGGTGATCCTGCGTGACGACGGCTACGGCATGATCCGCTGGAAGCAGGCCAACATGGGCTTCACCGATTTCGGCCTGGACTACGGCAACCCGGACTTCGTCAAATACGCCGAAGCCTACGGTGCCAACGGCCACCGTGTGGAAAGCGCCGAAGGCTTCCTGCCGCTGCTGGAGCACTGCATCAAGACCCCAGGCGTGCACGTGATCGACTGCCCGGTCGACTACAGCGAGAACGACCGCATCCTCAACAGCGAGCTGCGTGAGCGCGCGCTGGCGGTCTAAACCGTAGCACCCTCATCGCGGGGCAAGCCCGCTCCCACGTTGTCAGACACGTGGGAGCGGGCTTGCCCCGCGATCGTTTATAAGCCGCTACTTCCATGTGTTAGGGTTCACCCAAATTTCCTTTCCCAGGACACCCCACCCATGCTCCCCCCGCTCAGCGAAAAAGAACTCGACCGCCTCGAAGACCTGCTGATCACTTACGGCAACGACTATTCGGTCATCAACCTGGCCGAGCTCAACGGCCTGTTCACCGCCCTGGCCAGCTCGCCGACCCAGGTCAATCCGGAAATTTGGCTGCCTGCCGTTTCAGGCGGCAAGGTCCCGAAATTCAAGAAGCCCGCCCATGAAGAGGCCTACACCGCGCTGATGCTGCGCTACGCCAGCCAGATCGCGGAAGAGCTGGCCGACAACCTTGCCGACTTCGAGCCATTGTTCGAAGAGAGCGAAGATGAAGGAGGGCCGGCGATCATTCTCGAAGAGTGGTGCTTCGGCTACATGCGCGGCACGCAAGTCGCCGAATGGAGCGCGCTGCCGCCGGAGCAGGACCGTCTGCTCAAGGCCATCTCGCTGCATGGCCTGGAAGACAACTTCGAGTTGCTCGACTCGATGAGTTTCGATGAACTCCAGGCCTGTGTGCCGCAGGTAGTGGAGGCGGCGCGAGGGTTGTACCAGTATCAGAAACAGCAGCGTCATTAAGGCCTTCGCGGGGCTGATTATTCCACCTGCCGAAATACTGGATTGCTTGCGGCACTCATTCTGCTGCCAACCGATCCAGTGCAGCATGTTCTCCAGCAGCGCCACTCCCGGCGCTGATCCGGAGCCAAGCACATGCCAACCCCGATCAAACTCTACAACTTCCCCAAGTCCGGCCATGCCCACCGCATCGAGCTGATGTTGTCGCTGCTGAACCTGCCCACCGAACTGGTGTTCGTCGACCTCGCCAAGGGCGCGCACAAGCAACCCGATTTCCTCGCCCTCAACCCGTTCGGCCAAGTGCCGGTGATCGACGACAACGGCACCGTGATCGCCGATTCCAACGCGATTCTGGTGTACCTGGCCAAGGCCTACGGCGGTGAACGCTGGCTGCCCCAGGACCCGGTCGGTGCCGCCCGCGTGCAGCGCTGGCTGTCGGTGGCCGCCGGTCCCCTGGCCTTCGGCCCTGCCGCCGCCCGGCTGGTCACGGTATTCGGCGCCTCGTTCAACACCGACGAGGTAATCGGCCGCGCCCACACCCTGCTCAAGGTCATCGATGCCGAACTGGCCCAGCGCCTGTTCCTGGTGGGCAGCGAGGCGACCATCGCCGATATCGCCAACTACTCCTACATCGCCCACGCGCCAGAGGGCAATGTGTCGCTGGAACCCTACCCGAATGTGCGCGCCTGGCTTGCCCGCATCGAAGCGCTGCCCGGGTTCGTGCCGATGCCGCGCACGGTCATCGGCCTGCAGACCACGCTGTAACCCCTGAGGAATGCCGCCATGCGCTCTCCCTGGCACGAAGGTGAAAAACGACTGCAGGAGCAAGTCGGCGTTGCCGAGCGCATGGAGGCGTTCGGGCAGAAAGTCATTCGCGACCATATGCCTGACCAGCATCGGGTGTTCTACCACCAGTTGCCGTTCATCGTGGCCGGTGCCGTGGATGCGCAGGGTAAACCCTGGGCAACCCTGCTCGAAGGCTCGGAAGGCTTCGTCAGTTCGCCCGATCCGAAGCAACTGCTGATCGACACTGAGCTGGCCAGCGACGATCCCGCCACGCCTGGCCTGGCCCAGGGTGGCGCCATCGGCCTGCTGGGGATCGAGCTGCACACCCGCCGGCGCAATCGCCTCAACGGCCAGGCCCGCCGCGTCGCAGGGGGGCTGCTGGAGGTGGCGGTCGAACAATCGTTCGGCAACTGCCCGCAGTACATTCAGTTGCGCGAATACACCCGTGTCGATGAGCCCTCACAGGGGCGCCAGGATGCAACGGCACTCGATGCTCGAACCCGGGCGATGATCGAAGGCGCCGACACCTTCTTCGTCGCCAGTTACGTCGAACATGACGATGGCCGGCGCTCGGTGGACGTGTCCCATCGCGGCGGCCGCCCGGGTTTCGTCAAGGTCGAAGGCAACCGGCTGACCATCCCCGACTACGCCGGCAACCTGCATTTCAATACCCTCGGCAACCTGCTGGTGAACCCGGTTGCCGGCCTGCTGTTCGTCGATTTCGTTACCGGCAATGTATTGCAGCTGTCCGGCCGCACCGAGGTGATGCTCGACAGCCCGCTGATCAGTGCATTCGAAGGCGCCGAGCGGCTCTGGGCGCTGGACGTCGAGCAAGTGGTGCTGCGCCCGGCAGCGCTGTCGCTGCGCTGGGCCTTCCAGGAATATGCCCCGACTAGCCTTGCGACCGGCACCTGGGCCGAGGCCGAGCAGCGCCTGCAACAGCGTGAGCGGCAGCGCCAGTGGCTGGCCTGGCGGGTGGAGCGTATCGAACAGGAAAGCCGCGACATCCGCTCGTTCTATCTACAGCCCGATGATGGCAAGCCCGTGCCCTTTGCCCCAGGGCAGCACATCCCTATGCGCCTGCAACTCGACGGCGAGGCGCCGCTGGTCCGCACCTACAGCCTTTCCAGCGCGCCCTCCGACGGTTACCTGCGCATCAGCGTCAAGGCCCAAGGCCCGGCTTCGCGACACCTGCATGAGCGCTTGAAGGTCGGTGACGTACTGCAGGTGCGCCCGCCCATGGGCAATTTCACCCTCGACCAACAGAGCCAGCGGCCCCTTGTGCTGATCGGCGCCGGGGTCGGCATCACACCGCTGATGGCCATGCTCCGCGAGCAACTAAGCAGCGGGCAGGGCAGGCGTATCCACCTGTTCCACGGCGGGCGCAGCCTGGCCGAGCTGCCGTTCCGGCAGGAGCTCGCCCTACTCAAGCAGCAGGCCGGTGACCTGCTGGCTATCCACCGCGCCCTGAGCCAGCCCGAAGCCGATGCCGTACCTGGCCGCGATTTCGAGTTCGCCGGCCGCCTGGGCATCGTTCAGGTCAAGGCCGCACTGGCGCTGGACGACTATGACTTCTACCTGTGCGGCCCGGCCAGTTTCACCCAGGACCTGTACGAAGGCCTGCGTGCGCTGCATGTGCCCGACGCACGCATCCACGCCGAGGCGTTCGGCCCCTCGACCCTGCGCCGCCATACCGACGACCGGCAACCCGTGCTGCAACAGCCCCCGGCCGCCACCCAGCCGGTGCCGGTGTACTTCGCCAGCTCCGCCAAGGAAGCCCGCTGGGCGCCCGACAGCGGCACGCTGCTGGAGTTGGCAGAACGCCGAGGCCTGTCACCGGATTTCAGTTGCCGGGGCGGCTCCTGTGGTACCTGCAAAACCCGCGTGGTCAGTGGCCAGGTGCATTACCCCAACCCGCCTGCCGAGCTGCCCGACAGCGGCACTGTGCTGATCTGCTGCGCGGTGCCGGCCCAGCCGGATGACGGTGCGCAGCCGTTGGTACTGGAGCTGTGAGGCTGGCCGTACCGGCCCCATCGCCGGCAAGCCGGCTCCCACACAGACCGAATGAGCCCAAGCCATGCGCCATTCATGTGGGAGCCGGCTTGTCGGCGATGGGGCCGGTGAAGCCAGCACAAAACCCCGCTATAACAGATAATCCCCCGCACCCCCGAGGCCCAGGAGCCCGCATGGACCAGATCCACCTGATGAAGGTGTTCGTCGCCGTCGGCGAACTGGAAAGCTTCGCCGCCGCTGCCCGTCGCCTGGCGATATCGCCTGCAGCAGTGACCCGAGCCGTCACGGCCCTGGAAGAGCAACTCGGGGTCAAGCTGCTGCTGCGCACCACCCGCAGCGTGCGCCTGACCGAAGCCGGCGGGCGCTACCTGGAAGACACCCGGCATATCCTCGCCAGTATCATCGAAGCCAACGAAGCGGCCGCCGGCATCAATGCCGCGCCCAAGGGCGACCTGGCCGTGACCGCGCCGATCCTGTTCGGCAAGAAGTTCGTCATGCCCTGCATCGTCCGCTACCTGCAGCAGTACCCCGAGGTGGACGTATCGGCCTATTTCCTCGACCGGGTGGTGAACCTGGTGGAGGAGGGCATGGATGTGGCGGTACGCATCGGCCAGCTACCCGACTCCGGCCTCAAGGCCCTGCGCGTGGGTAGCATGCGCAGGCTGCTGTGCGCCTCGCCGGCGTATCTCGAACAACACGGCACCCCACGCCACCCGAGCGAGCTGCAAGGCCACGCGATCATCGCTGCCGGCGTTCTCTCGCCACGCACCGACTGGCGCTTCGGCGCCATCGACGACCCGACCCTGATCCGCATGAAGCCACGCCTGACCGTGACCAGCAACGACGCGGCCATCGCCGCCGCCAGTGCCGGGCTGGGTATCGCCCGGCTGCTGTCCTACCAGGTGGCCGACGAGCTGGCGGCCGGGCGGCTGCAGGTGATCCTTGCCGAGTACGAAGAAGCGCCCTGGCCGATCCATGTGCTGCACCGCGAGAGCAAGTACGGCTCGACCAAGGTACGCACCTTCATCGACATGCTGGCCGAACACCTGCGTGCTCAGCAGCACCTGAGTTGAACTCGTGACGTCGTACAACCATGGTGCTAGGCCACCCAAATTTTCCCCGCTAAGCATAGGTAAGCCCTGATATAGCTCGATCACAGGCAAATACGCGCACATGACAACTTAAAATTGTTGTACGACGACCTATGACATGGCAATCTTGCGCCTGAAACAATTTGTCTCAAGTCGCCCGGGCGACCACAGGCAATCACCAGCAACTCTAAAAATAATTCAGGTGATCCATGAGCATAAAAGGCATCCGTTGGTGGATGGTCAGCCTTGTTACAGCTGGGTTGGTCGTCAACTACCTCGCCCGCAACACCCTCTCGGTGGCTGCCCCCACCTTGATGTCCGACCTCTCCATCAGCACCGAGCAATACGCCAAGATCGTCGCCACCTGGCAGATCTGCTACGCCCTGATGCAACCCATCGCCGGCTGGGTCATCGACTTCATTGGTACCAAGCTGGGCTTTGCGGTGTTCGCCCTGGCCTGGTCGCTGGCCTGTGCCGGGGCGGCGCTGGCCAGCGGCTGGCAAAGTCTGGCGTTCATGCGCGGGCTGTTGGGGATGACCGAAGCGGCCGGCCTGCCTGCCGGCGTCAAGGCCACCACCGAATGGTTCCCGGCCAAGGAGCGTTCGGTCGCCATCGGCTGGTTCAACATCGGTTCTTCGCTCGGCGCCTTGCTGGCACCGCCGCTGGTGGTCTGGGCCATCCTGCACAGCGGCTGGCAACTGGCGTTCGTCATCGTCGGCGTCTCGGGGATCGTCTGGACCCTGCTGTGGATGCTGCTGTACAAGCACCCCAAGGACCAGAAGCGCCTGAGTGCCGCGGAGCGCGACTACATCCTGTCCGGCCAGGAAGCCCACTTCAAACAGCAAGCGCGGGTCAAGGGCGCCTGGAAGCGCATCTTCAAGGAACGCAACTTCTACGCCATCGCCTCGGCGCGGATTCTCTCCGAGCCGGCCTGGCAGACCTTCAACGCCTGGATCCCGCTGTACCTGATGACCGAGCGGCACATGAACATCAAGGAAGTGGCGATGTTCGCCTGGCTGCCGTTCCTGGCCGCGGACATCGGCTGCGTGCTGGGCGGGTACCTGAGCCCGCTGTTCCACCGCTACTGCAAGGTGTCGCTGTTCACCTCGCGCAAGATGGTCCTGGTGTTCGGCGCCAGCTGCATGATCGGCCCGGCGTGCATCGGCCTGGTGGAAAGCCCGTACACGGCAATTCTGCTGCTGTGCATCGGCGGCTTTGCGCACCAGACATTGTCCGGCGCGCTGTACTCGATCACCTCCGACTCGTTCAGCAAAGACCAGGTGGCCACCGCCACCGGCATGGGCGGCATGTTCGGCTACCTGGGGGCTGCGGTGTTCACCCTGGTGTTCGGCATCCTGGTCACGCAGATCGGCTACAGCCCGCTGTTCGTGGTGCTGGCGGCGTTCGACATCATTGCTGCGGTGGTGGTGTGGAACCTGGCGCGCGAGCTGCGCAGCGAACCCCGTGAGGCGGCACCGACAGCGGCGCAGGTGGTGCTCGGCACGGGCCGTTAACCCCGTTGCGATGGATCAAAGGGGCTGCTTGCAGCCCCTTTGGCGTTTTCAGTCGGTGCCAAGTGCCCGGTACTGCAAGCTGAAACCCAGGTGCAGTTGTTCATGTTGGCGCAGCAGCCGCAAGCCGGGCCGATCGGGCAGGTGATGGGCGTTGATCGGGTGGCTGACCGGCTCGATGCAGAAGAACCCCTGGTCCTTGGGGCAGTACAGCAGGTAGTGATCGGCACCCCTGGCATGGCAATCGAGGCGATAACCCGCGGTCGGCTGGACAATGCAGCAGGTGCCTTGCCAACCGCTGAAGGCATGATCGACACCATCGCTGGGCAATACCTGCGGCGTGTCGAAACACCACTGCGGCGGGATCGTGGCCTGGCGCGAGGGCAACTGCCCCTCATCTCCCACCCACACCTGCTGCGCGGGCGCCAGCAAGCGGGTGTCGGCAAAGCGCGGAAAGTACGGGTGAAACCCCAGCCCATGCCAGGTCGGCAGTGGGTCGAGGTGGGTCACTTCCAGCTCAAGGCTCAGGCAACCTTCATCCAGGCGTACGTCCAGGGTCGCGCGGTAAGCAAAGGGCATCTGGCTGTCCAGGCTCAGGCGGGCATGGCCGTCATCCACGCTGTCGACTTGCCACGGCTGCTGCCAGGCACTGCCATGGATAGGGTAGGGGTCATGGTCGGTATTGGGCGCCAATGCCAGCCAGCCATCAGGGCACTGAAAGCCGCCCTCAGCGATGCGGTTCGACCAGGGCGCCAGCAGGTAGCAGCCCAGGCGTCGTGGTGAGCCGCTGGCCAGCGCGGCGCTGTTGCTGTGGCGCAGCAGCGCCTGGCCGCTGGCCTTGGCCTGCCAGTTGATCAGGCTGGCGCCCAGGGTGGGCGCCAGGCTCAGGCGGGTCAGACGGTCTTGCAGGTGCAGTTCAGGCACAGGCATTGCGGCGCTCCGAAGGTGCAGGCGGTTTCAACCCGCCTTGCGGTAGGTCAACAGGACGATCCCGCATACCACCACGGCGGCGCCGAGCAGCTGCAGGGTATTGAGTTGCTGGCCGAGCAGGGCCCAGCCCAGCAGCAGGGTGGCGATCGGCTCGATGTTCATCACCGGGGCGTTCTGCGCCATGTTCAGCCGAGGCATGCACACGAACAGCAGGGTGAAGGCCGTGCCGTACAGCACCACCAGGCTCGCCAGGGCCAGCCAGCCGCCGCTGCTGCCCGGCAGCGCCAGCCCGGCCGGTACCAGGCCGCCGGAGCCTGCCAGCAGCATGCTGGCGAACACGATCAGCAGGGTCAGCATGCTGCGCACCGGGCCGCGAACGCCGGCCAGCTTGTGGTCGGTGATCCACAGGGCGCAGGCGAATACACAGGCCGCGCAGAACGCCAGGCTTACCCCCAGGGCCCAGTCCGGGTTGGCCTCGGCGCTGCCATTCAAGCGAGAGGGCACATCCAGCGCCAGCACCAGGCCGAACAGGATCAAACCCATCAAGACCGCAGTGCGCCGGGTCGGCCGCGGCCCGCCGAGGGCCCAGCTCAGCAGCGCCAGCAGGATCGGGAAGGTGTTGCCCACCAGCAGTGCCAGGGCCACCGGAATACGCGCCACGGCCGAGTACAGGCACAGGCTCTGGGTGGCGATCAGCAGGCCCAGCAGCAGTTGCCAGCGCCAGGAGCCGGCAGGTAGCCCCAACGGCTGGCGCTGCCACAGCACCAGGCCACCCAGGGCCAGCAGGGTCAGGCCCGAGCGGCAGAGGATGGCCAGTAGTACGCCAGTGTCGTCGTCGAAGGCGATGCGCGCGGCAATGTGGTTGCCGGCGAAGCAACAGGCCAGCAGCGCCAGCAGCGCTACCGCCAGTTTGCGCGGGAAGAGGTGAGGCGTAGCGAGGGCGACAGCCATGATGCAGGGTCCGTTTGCAGGGAAGGGCGGGCCATCGAGGCCCGCCTTGTGGCATTACAGCACCACGCTTGGCAGCCACAGCGAGATGGCCGGAATGTAGGTCACCGCCATCAGTACCAGGAACAGTGCCAGGTAGAACGGCAGCAGCGCCTTGACCGTGGATTCGATACTGACCTTGCCGATCGCCGAACCGACGAACAGCACCGCGCCCACCGGTGGGGTGATCAGGCCGATCCCCAGGTTGACCAGCATGATCATGCCGAAGTGCACCGGGTCCACACCGATGCCGGCGATCACCGGCAGCAGGATCGGCGTAAGGATCAGGATCAGCGGCGCCATGTCCATCACCGCGCCCAGCAGCAGCAACATGAAGTTGATGCACATCAGGATCACGTAGCGGTTGTCCGACAGGGTCAGGAACAGCGTGGTGATCTTCGACGGGATCTGCATCAGCGTCATGACGTAGCCGAAGCTCGCCGCAAAGCCGATCAGGATCATCACGATGGAGATGGTCCGCACCGTGCGGTGCATCAGCTTGGGCAGGTCGCGCCACTTGTAGTCGCGGTAGATGAACATGGTCACGAAGAACGACCAGACCACGGCGATCGCCGCCGATTCGGTGGCGGTGAATATCCCGGACAGGATGCCGCCGAGGATGATCACCATCGCCATCAGGCCCCACAGCGCTTCACCGGCGATCTTCATGGCCTGGCGCAGCGGGATCACTTCGCCCTTGGGGTAGTTGCGCTTTTTCGCGAAGATCAGGCACAGGCCCATCAGCACGGCGCTCATCAGCAGCCCGGGCATCACACCGGCCATGAACAGCGAGGCGATCGACACCGTGCCCCCGGCCGCCAGCGAGTACAGCACCGAGTTGTGGCTGGGCGGGGTGAGCAGGGCCTGCACCGAACCGCTGACGGTGACGGCGGTGGAGAACTCGCGCGGGTAGCCCTTGCGTTCCATCTCCGGGATCAGCACCGACCCGACCGAGGCGGTGTCGGCCACCGACGAACCGGAGATCGCGCCAAAGAAGGTTGACGCGGTGATATTGACCAGCGACAGGCCGCCGCGCACGAAGCCCACCAGCACCCCGGCGAACGCCACCAGCCGCCGCGACATGCCGCCTTCGGCCATGATCGCGCCGGCCAGCACGAAGAACGGAATGGCCAGCAGCGAGAACTTGTTAACCCCACTGGCCACCTGGATCATCATGGCCTGCAGCGGGATGTCGATCCACCACGCGCCGATCAGCGCCGACAGGCCCAGGGCATAGGCCACCGGCATGCCCAGCAGGATCAGCGCGAGGAAGCTGCCTATCAGAATCAACGCATCCATCATGCCGCTCCTTCGTGTTCTTCGACGACGTCAAAGCGCATCACCTGGCGATGGCTCTGGTCGCCCAGGATGAGTTTTTCCAGCACGAACATCAGGGTGACAGCACCGCCGATCGGGATCGGCGCATAGGTCAGCCCCACCCGCACCGATGGCAGGGTGGCAAGGAACTGCTTCCAGGTGGTCGCGCACAGCTTGTAGCCGTACCAGGTCATGAACACGCACACCAGCAGCATCAGCAGCTGCACCAGCAGCGCCGCGGCCTTGCGCTGGGCCGGCGGCAGGCGGTCGGTGACCATCGCCACCGCCATGTGCGCACCCGCGCGGTAGCTGGCGGCGGCGCCGATGAAGGCGAACACCACCATCAGCAGGATCGCCACCGGCTCCGGCCAGCTGGAGCCAGTGCCCAGCACGTAACGGGCGAAGATGCCCCAGGGAATGATCAGCGTCATGGTCAGGATCGACAGGCCGGCAATCCAGATACAGCTGCGGTACAGGGCGTCGTTCAGACGCAGGAATGAATTTTTCATAAGGCATCACCGAAGCTGCAGGGCGGCGCGTGCCGCCCTGCAGAAGTCATCTGGGAACGGAACCGGGGTTACTGGACCTCGGCGATGCGCTTCATCAGGTCGGCGTACTGCGCACCGTACTTTTCCCGCACCGGGGCGGTGGCGTCGAAGAACGGCTTCTTGTCGACGCTGATGAACTCCACGCCCGCTGCCTTGAGCTTGGCTTCACTGGCGGCCGACTTGGCGTCCCACAGCGCCCGCTCTTCCATTTGCGCCTCACGGGCGACGGTCTTGACCAGGGTCTGCTGCTCGGGGGTGAGTTTTTCCCAGGTGGTCTTGGACATCACCACCGGCTCCGGCAGGATCAGGTGGCCGGTCAGGGTGAAGTACTTGGCGCTCTGGTAGTGGTTGTGCTCCAACAGGGTCGGCGGGTTGTTCTCGGCGCCGTCGATCACCCCGGTCTGCAGGGCGCTGAAGATTTCCCCGGTGTCCATGGCGATGCCGTTGCCGCCCATGGCGTTCATCATGTCGAGAAACAGCGGGTTGCCCTGTACGCGGATCTTCATGCCCTTGAGGTCTTCGATGCTGCGCACCGGCTTTTTCGTGTAGAGGCTGCGGGTGCCGCCGTCCATCCAGGCCAGGGCCACCAGGTTGAAGTCGGAGTTGGTGATCTTGTCGAGGATTTCCTGGCCGATCTCACCATCGATGACCTTGCGCATGTGCTCGTGGTCGCGGAACACGAACGGCATGTTGAACACGTTCACATCCGGCACCACCGGGCCGACGATGCCCAGGCTCACGCGGGTCATCTGCACGGCGCCGATCTGCGCCTGCTCGATCACTTCCTTTTCCGAACCCAGCACACCGCCTGCGAACATCTTGAAGGTGATCGCGCCGTTGCTGGCTGCTTCGAGTTTCTTGCCCATGTGTTCCTCGGCGACCACGGTCGGGTAGCCGCTGGGGTGGATCTCGGCGAACTTGATGTTCAGGGTGGCGGCCGAGACCGACATGGACAGGGCAAAGGGGAGGGCGGCCAGTAGCCACTTGTGCTTCAAGGTCATGAGGAAACTCCGGTGTTGTTATTGTCTGGTTTCGTTCGTGTGGGCAGTGCGGTAGAGCAGGCTCAGTTGCCCCAGGCAGGCTCCTCCAGGCCTTTGACGCCCGGGTTCAGGGCGAACACGCCACCGGCCAGCGGCTGGTCGGCAAGGTCCACGCCTGCGGGGCGAATCGAGGTGACGAACAGCGTGTCCAGGCCAGGGCCGCCGAAGGCGCACATGGCCGGCTTCTTCACCGGTACCGGCAGCGAGCGGTCGAGCTTGCCGTCGGGGGTGAAGCGGTGCACCAGGCCTGCGTCGTTGCCGCAGATCCAGTAGCAGCCATCCTGGTCGATGGCGGCGCCGTCGGGGCGGCCGGGGTAGTCGCGCATGTCGACGAACAGCCGGCGGTTGCTGGGGGTGCCGCTGTCGGTGTCGTAGTCGAAGGCCCAGATGGCCTGCACCTGGGGGTGCGAGTCGGACAGGTACATGCGCTTGCCATCGGGGCTGAAGGCCAGGCCGTTGGGCACGATCATGCCGTCTTGCTGCAGGTGCAGCGGCTGGCCCTCGCCGTCGTGGCGGTACAGCGCGCCGACCGTGGCGCCTTGCTGCATGTCCATCAGCATGGTGCCGGCCCAGAAACGGCCCTGGCGGTCGCAGCGCCCGTCGTTGAAACGCATGCCTTCACGAGCATGGGCCACGCTGGCCAGGGGGCGGCTGACCAGGGTGCCCTGGGCGGTGGGTTGCAGATGGAACAGGCCACTCTGCATGCCGGCGATCCAGCCGCCCTCGGGGCTGGCGCCGGGGGCGATACAGGCGAGCATTTGATCGGCCTGCCAGCGCTGGTGCGCGCCATCCGCCAGCCGCCAGCGGTGCAGCTGACCGGCGGGAATATCGACCCAGTACAAGGCCTGTTCGCCGGGGTGCCATACCGGGCTTTCACCGGTGCCGTTGCGGGCGTCGAGAATCAGTTCTGCGTGCATGGACGGCCTCCTGGCCCTGGGTGGCTCAATCGAAGGGCCCGGCAGCGACGAAGGCGCCACCCTGGTAGACCATCGCCGGGTCATCGGCGGCCGGCATCGGCTGCGCCTGCACCTTGGCCTGGTACACCTCGGAGGAGTCCTTCGGCGCGTAGCCCAGGTGCGCGGCGTAGCGGTTGTCCCACCACTGCGTCGGGTTGGCCGAGGCACCGTAGACCACGGTGTGGCCAACGTTCGGGGTGAACAGGCCGCGCTCGATCAGTTGGGTGAGGTCGTCATAGCTCAGCCACGAGCTGAGCATCCGCCGGTTCTGCGGCTCGGGGAACGACGAGCCGATGCGGATGCTGACGGTCTCGATGCCATAGCGGTCGAAGTAGAAACTCGCGACGTCCTCGCCGTAGCACTTGGACAGCCCGTAGTAGCTGTCGGGCCGGCGCAGGGCATGGGCGTCGATGCGCTCGTCCTGTTTGTAGAAGCCGATGGTGTGGTTGGAGCTGGCGAAGATGATGCGCTTGACCCCGTGTTTGCGCGCCGCCTCGTAGATATGGAACACGCCGCAGATGTTGGGGCCGAGGATCTCCTCGAACGAGCGCTCCACCGACACGCCGCCGAAGTGGACGATGGCGTCCACCCCTTCGACCAGTGCCTGCACTGAAGCCTTGTCGGCCAGGTCGCAGTTCACCACCTCTTCGTGGGGGCCGCTGGCGGGCGCCATCGGGCTGATATCGGACAGGCGCAGCACCTCGGCACAGCCCTGGAGGCGCTCGCGGAGCACCTGGCCCAGGCCTCCTGCGGCGCCAGTGAGGAGCAGGCGGTTGAAGCGGGTAGTGGTCATGGCAGGCTCGCAGTCGTCAATTGTTGTATGTTGTCGTATGACTTTTGGCGATTATCGACAGCGTTTCCGCTGCTTGTCAATCACTCACAGCAGCGACAGCGGGTAGTTGAAGATCAGGCGGTTCTCGTCGAATTCGTTGTTGCTGAAGCTGCGGCGGATGTTCGAGTTGCGCCACTTGATGCTCAGTTCCTTGAACGCCCCGCTCTGGATTACGTAGGCCAGCTCCGACTCGCGCACCCATTCCTTGCCATCGCGGATGGCGCCGCTGTGCACGTCGTCGCCGCTGATGTAGCGGTTCATCAGGGTCAGCCCCGGCACACCGACGGTGACGAAGTTGAAGTCATGGCGCACCTGCCAGGAGCGCTCGTTGGCGTTGTCGAAACTGGCGTTGTAGCTGTCGTTGGCCAGGGTGCCGCCACTGGTGCCGTTGACCCGCATCCAGGTGTCGCCGCTGACCTTCTGCAGGCCGACGTAGAAGGTGTTGCCGCCCACCCGTGCCGAGAACATCCCCGAGTAGGTCTTGTTGTTCAGTTTGCCGGCGCGCTCGGCGCCGTCTTCGCCGCCCTGGAAGTAACCGAGGTTGGCGCCCAGGGTCCAGTTGCCCAGTGGCTGGCTGTGGCTCAGCTGCAGATATTGCTGTTCGTAGACGTCCTTGAGCTGCGCGTTCCACAGGCCGATCAGGGTGCGGTCCTGGTTGAACTTGTACTCGCCGCCGGCGAAGTTGAAGCGGTCAGAGATGCCACGGCCGTAGCTCATGTCTTCCATGCTCGCATCGTTGCGCGGGCTGTTGCCGCGGAACTGGCCGCCGTAGAGGGTCAGGCCGGCGATTTCGCTGGAGGTGAGCTGGCCGCCGCGAAAGGTCTGCGGCAGCGAGCGACCATCGTCCGCCCGCAGGATCGGCAGCACCGGCATCCACTCACCGATCTTCAGTTCGGTCTTGGAGATGCGCGCCTTGCCCGCCACCGCCAGGCGGCCGAAGTCGTCGGCCGGGCGCCCGTCGTCGTGGCGTGGCAGCAGGCCGGTGCCATAGGTGCCGCCACCGCCGTCGAGCTTCACCGACCACAGCCCCAGCACATCCGCGCCGAAGCCGACAGGGCCCTCGGTGAAGCCGGAGCGGGCATCGAGGATGAAACTCTGGGTCCACTCTTCGGCCTTGCTCTGCGGGTTGCGCGGGTCGACGAAGTTGCGGTTGATGTAGAAGTTGCGCAGGCCCAGGGTGGCCTTGGCATCCTCGACGAAGCCGGCGGCCAGGCTGGCGCCAGGCAGGTTGCCGAGCAGGGCGGCGCCGAGCAGGGCGAAAGGCAGGGGTTGGCGGATGTTCATGGTTGTTGTGCTCCCGAATGTGAGGCAGCCGATTGCCGGGCACGCGCAAGCGGCCAACGGCAGGGGCGGGTCAGTTCAGCCCGTCAGGGCGTGAGAGGTCGAGCCAGAAGGCGCTAGGTAGCCAGGGCCTGCGGCAAGGGTTCGCCGGGGAGCGTTATCGGGAGACGGGTGTGCAGCAACGGGCGCGAGGTGCGCGAACGGAATGTTGGCATGGGACTCTTCACTGATTGTTGTTTTTGTTGTGTGTTGTCGTACAACTGTGGCGATTATTATCAAGTGAGAATCGGGTTGTCAACGTTCCATGGGATTCAAGTGTGCTGGGTTGTACGATCCCTGTGTAGGAGCGGCGTTGTGCCGCGTAAGGGCTGCGAAGCAGCCCAAGGGCCTCAAATGTGCGGCTTATATTGCTGGGGCCGCTGCGCAGCCC
>NZ_JBDJLM010000099.1:0-16255 GCF_039673365.1 Pseudomonas sp. TWI923
TCGCTGCGATCTCTCGTAGCGGGAGGCGAATCATACAGCGTTACAACCTGCTGTCAACCACCTTTTTCACCGCTGCCGATCGTGAGACCGAAACGCTTCCGGAGCTTTCGACTCGCTTAACTCATTGAATTTCAAGGAGTTTTGCGTTCCGTTGTCGCTGGAAGTGGGGCGCATTATAAGGGGATCTGAAACCCGGTCAACCCTTAATTTCAAGAAAGCTTCATTTGCCTGAAAACAAAGCGGGGAGGCCTGTCGGCCTCCCCGCTTTTATATAGCAACCGCGCTTACAGGCTAGGGAACGCGAACTGCGACGCCTCGTGGCTGGCGCGCTGCGGCCAGCGCTGGGTGATAGCCTTGCGACGGGTATAGAAACGCACACCGTCTGGCCCATAGGCATGCAGGTCACCGAACAGCGAACGCTTCCAGCCACCGAAGCTGTGATACGCCACCGGCACCGGCAGCGGCACGTTGACCCCGACCATGCCCACTTCGATCTCGTCGCAGAACAGCCGCGCCGCTTCACCGTCACGGGTGAAGATACAGGTCCCGTTGCCATACTCATGATCGTTGATCAACTGCATGGCCTGCTCCAGGCTGTTCACCCGCACCACGCACAGTACCGGCCCGAAGATCTCTTCCTTATAGATGCGCATCTCGGGGGTGACCTTGTCGAACAGGGTGCCACCGACGAAATAGCCATCTTCGTTACCCGCCACACGCAAGCCACGGCCATCGACCACCAGCCGGGCACCAGCGGCGAGGCCGTCGTCAATGTAACCCAGCACCTTGTCACGCGCTGCGGCAGTCACCAGCGGCCCCATGTCCAGGCCACAGGACGTGCCGGCACCGATCTTCAGCGCCTTGATCTGTGGCTCGAGCTTGGCAATCAGGGCATCGGCCACCTGGTCACCCACACACACGGCCACCGAAATGGCCATGCAGCGCTCGCCGCAAGAACCATAGGCAGCCCCCATCAACGCGCTCACCGCGTTGTCGAGGTCAGCATCCGGCATCAGCACGGCGTGGTTCTTCGCTCCGCCCAAGGCCTGGACGCGCTTGCCGCGCTTGGTGCCCTCGGCATAGATGTACTCGGCAATCGGGGTCGAACCGACGAAGCTCAGGGCTTTCACCTCCGGCGCCTCGATCAGCGCATCGACCGCTTCCTTGTCGCCATGCACCACATTGAGGATGCCCTTGGGCAGGCCGGCTTCCAGCAACAGCTGGGCAATATAGAGGGTAGAGCTCGGGTCGCGCTCGGACGGCTTGAGGATGAATGCGTTGCCGCAGGCAATGGCCAGTGGGTACATCCACAGCGGCACCATGGCCGGGAAGTTGAATGGGGTGATGCCAGCCACCACGCCCAGCGGCTGGAAGTCGGACCACGCATCGATGTTCGGGCCAACGTTGCGGCTGTACTCACCCTTCAGTACTTCTGGCGCAGCGCAGGCGAACTCGACGTTCTCGATACCGCGCTTCAGTTCGCCGGCAGCGTCTTCCAGCGTCTTGCCGTGCTCCTCGCTGATCATCTGCGAGATCTTCGCTTCGTTCTGCTCAAGCAGCTGCTTGAAACGGAACATCACCTGGGCGCGCTTGGCTGGCGGGGTGTTGCGCCAGGCCGGGAAGGCAGCCTTGGCCGAATCGATGGCTTCCTGGACAGTGGCACGGCTGGCCAGTTCGACCTTGCGCACGGCCTGGCCGGTAGACGGGTTGAAGACATCGGCGGTGCGCTCGCCCTTGGTGACCAGCTCGCCGTGGATCAGGTGCTGAACAATGCTCATGCAGAACTCCAGATAAAGAAGGTAGTGCCAGGCCCGTGTCGTTCACGCGCCTGGCATCAGAATCAGAAAGATCAGTCGATTTTGTTGAGGGTTTCGCCTACCGCGTCGAACAGGCGGTCCAGCTCCTGCGGCTGGGTATTGAAGGTTGGCCCGAACTGCAGGGTGTCGCCGCCGAAGCGCACATAGAAGCCGGCTTGCCACAGCTTCATCGCGGCCTCGTAAGGGCGAACGATGGCATCACCGTCACGCGCGGCAATCTGGATCGCGCCGGCCAGGCCGTAGTTGCGGATATCTACGATGTTCTTGGTGCCCTTCACGCCATGCAGCAGCTTCTCGAAGTGCGGCGCCAGTTCGGCGGCGGACTGCACCAGGTTCTCTTTCTGCAGCAGGTCCAGCGCGGCGATACCGGCGGCGCAGGCGACCGGGTGCGCCGAGTAGGTGTAGCCGTGGGGGAATTCCACCGCGTACTCAGGGGTCGGCTGGTTCATGAAGGTCTGGTAGATCTCACCAGTGGCGATCACTGCGCCCATCGGGATGGCGCCGTTGGTGACCTGCTTGGCGATGCACATCAGGTCCGGGGTCACGCCGAAGGCCTCGGCACCGGTCATGGCGCCCATGCGGCCGAAGCCGGTGATGACTTCGTCGAAGATCAGCAGGATGTTGTGCTGCGTGCAGATCTCACGCAGACGCTTCAGGTAACCCTTCGGCGGTGGCAGCACGCCTGCGGAACCGGCCAGTGGCTCGACGATCACTGCGGCGATGTTCGAGGCATCGTGCAGTTCGATCAGCTTGAGCATTTCGTCGGCCAGGGCGATACCGCCCTCCTCCGGCATGCCCTTGCTGAAGGCGTTGGCCGGCAGCACGGTATGAGGCAGGTGGTCGACGTCCAGCAGCTGGCCGAACATCTTGCGGTTGCCGTTGACGCCGCCCAGGCTGGTGCCAGCGATGTTCACACCGTGGTAGCCACGGGCACGGCCGATGATCTTGGTCTTGGTGGCCTGGCCTTTCAGGCGCCAGTAGGCACGGACCATCTTCAGCGCGGTATCGGCGCATTCGGAGCCGGAGTTGGTGTAGAACACGTGGTTCAGGTCACCAGGCACCAGGTTGGCAATTTTTTCGGCCAGCTGGAACGACAGCGGGTGGCCGAACTGGAAGGCCGGGGAGTAGTCGAGCGTCGCCACCTGGCGGGCCACCGCTTCGCTGATTTCCTTGCGGGTATGCCCGGCGCCGCAGGTCCACAGCCCCGACAAAGCGTCGAAGATCTTGCGGCCCTTGTCATCGACCAGGTAGTTGCCTTCTGCCGCCACGATCAGCCGCGGGTCGCGGTGGAAGTTACGGTTGGCGGTGTAGGGCATCCAGTGGGCATCCAGCTTGAGCTGGCTGGCCAGGCCGGAATGGGCGGTTTCGGGCATGTTCATCGGCGGTTCCTCGGAAGACGATTAGGCAACGATGGATGTTGTTGCAGCTAAATTCGCACGGGGATAAAGTCCGGAAAACCCAACATTTCTAATCTTCAGTCAGCAGATAACTAAACATATGAGCCGACGCCCCGATCCCCTCGCACAAGTCAGTGATTTCGATATTCGTTTGCTGAAGATCTACCGCAGCGTGGTGGAATGCGGCGGTTTCTCCGCGGCAGAGAACGTGCTGGGTATCGGCCGCTCGGCGATCAGCCAGCAGATGAACGACCTCGAGCAGCGTCTGGGCCTGCGCCTCTGCCAACGCGGGCGCGCCGGTTTCTCGCTCACCGAAGAGGGCCGTGAGGTGTACCACTCGGCCTTGCAGTTGCTCAGCGCCCTGGAATCGTTCCGCACCGAGGTCAATGGCCTGCACCAGCATTTGCGCGGCGAGCTGAACATCGGCCTCACCGACAACCTGGTGACCTTGCCGCACATGCGCATCACCCACGCCCTGGCCGAACTGAAGGACCGCGGCCCCGACGTGCGCATCCAGATCCGCATGATCGCCCCCAGCCAGGTCGAACAAGGCGTGCTCGACGGCAGCCTGCACGTCGGCGTGGTGCCGCAGACCAGCCCGCTGTCGGGCCTGGAGTACCAACCGCTGTACAGCGAGCGCTCGCTGCTCTACTGCGCCGTCGGCCACCCGCTGTTCTACGCCGATGACCAGCAGATCGACGACGAGCGCCTCAACAGCCAGGACGCCATCGCCCCGACCTTCCGCCTACCCGCTGACATCCAGGCGCACTACCAGGCGCTGCACTGCACCGCCAGTGCCTCGGACCGCGAAGGCATGGCCTTCCTGATCCTCACCGGGCGCTATATCGGTTACCTGCCCGACCACTACGCCAGCTTCTGGGTGCAGCAAGGCCGCCTGCGCGCGCTCAAGCCCGCGCAACGCTTCTATGACCTGGGCCTGAGCTGGGTTACGCGCAAAGGCCGACGTCCCAACCTGGTACTGGAAAGCTTCCTCGAGAGCCTGGCTGCGACACGTTGATACTTATCCAGGCCGCAAATGCTTGTCACTTCGGCACAGGCAGGTAATCTGTCGAACATTCGTAACGACCCGTCCGGAATCGTCCATGACCCTAGAAGTCCCTGCGCATCGCTCCCCCGCCTCGGGCAAGCCCGCCGGCCGCATCCGCCAGAAGAACGAGCAGGCCATCATCCAGGCCGCCGAAGACGAATTCGCCCGCCACGGCTACAAGGGCACGAGCATGAACACCATCGCGCTCAAGGCCGGGCTGCCCAAGGCCAACCTGCACTACTACTTCACCAACAAGCTGGGCCTGTACATCGCGGTGCTGAGCAACATCATCGAACTGTGGGACAGCACCTTCAACGCCTTGAGCGTCGACGACGACCCCGGCGAAGCGCTGAGCCAGTACATCCGCACCAAGATGGAGTTCTCCCGGCGCAACCCGCAGGCCTCGCGGATCTTCGCCATGGAAGTGATCAGCGGCGGCGAGTGCCTCACCGAATACTTCAGCGCCGACTACCGTGAATGGTTCCGTGGCCGCGCCGCGGTGTTCCAGGCCTGGATGGAGGCCGGCAAAATGGACCGGGTCGACCCCGTGCACCTGATCTTCCTGCTGTGGGGCAGCACCCAGCACTACGCCGACTTCGCCACCCAGATCTGCCAGGTCACCGGCCGCAGCCGCCTGACCAAGCAGGACATGGAAGACGCGAGCAACAATCTTATCCACATCATTCTCAAAGGCTGCGGCATCAACACGCCCGCCTGACCCGGACCTATGCCTTCTACCCTGCTCGACCTCTGCGAGTTCCGCGAGGAAATCCGCAAGAGCCGTTTCATCACCCTGGCCGGCCCGATCGCCAGCCCTGCCGAGGCAATGGCCTTCATCGAACGCCACAGCGACCTGGCGGCCACCCACAACTGCTGGGCCTGGAAGCTCGGTGGCCAGTACCGCAGCAGTGACGACGGTGAACCCGGTGGCACCGCCGGGCGCCCTATCCTCGCCGCCATCGAGGCGCAGGATTGCGACCAGGTGGTGGTGCTGGTGATCCGCTGGTACGGCGGTATCCAACTAGGCACCGGTGGCCTGGCCCGCGCTTACGGCGGCGGCGCCAACAAATGCCTGCAGCAAGCGCCCAAACGACTGCTGGTGCAGCGCAGCGAATTTACCTGCAGCTGTACCTTCAGTGAGCTGGCACTGGTCAAGCTGCGCCTGGCGGAGGTAGACGGCCTGGTGCTGGACGAGCAATTCACCGCCAATGGCGTCGACCTGCATATCGCACTGGGCGATATACACCAGCACACCCTGCAACAACAACTGGCCGACCTGAGCCGCGGGCGCATCCTGCTGGAACGCTGCTGAGCGTTGCCCACAACTACTGTGGGCCCGCCTGTGGATAAGCTTGGGGCATTCTTGCCCAGGCTTTGCGCTCCAAGGCTTGCAGAGCTTTGATCATATTTTGATCACAATCATGTGACGGTGACCCAAGTCACTGAAACCCGGTGAGTTATCCCCAACCTTGAACACAGCTACGCACTGAAACCAGCGTTTCAGCGGCACTTTGCTTGCGCACAATAACTGTGGAGCAGCCTGTGGATAACCCGTTAGCCAGTCAGCCAAAGCCCGATTCCATCGGCTGCGCAGCGAGCTGTTCATTTTTTGTACAGCCCTCATCGGCCGCACAGGCCTGCAACGCAGTACTGGGATATGCTCCTCATCCACGCCCTGCGCGTATTAGGGCGCCCACACTTTGTCATGGGGCGAGCAGCCACTCGTTTCACCCAATCAAGGAGCATCGCAATGACCGCGAACAAGACCGCCCTGATCATCGGCGCCTCCCGAGGCCTCGGCCTGGGCCTGGTACAACGCCTGCGCGAAGATGGCTGGAACATCATCGCAACCGTACGTGATCCACAGCAGCCCGGCGCCCTCGGCGAGGTAGCGGGCGTGCGTATCGAACGCCTGGAGATGAACGACACCGCCCAGCTCGATGGCCTCAAGCAACGCCTGCACGGCGAAGTTTTCGACCTGGTGTTCGTCAACGCCGGCGTAATGGGCCCGCTGCCGCAGGATCTGGAGAGCGTCCAGGTACCGCAGATCGGCGACCTGTTCATGACCAACGCCGTGGCCCCGATCCGCGTCGCCCGGCGCCTGGCCGGCCAAGTGCGTGAAGGCACCGGCGTGCTGGCGTTCATGAGCTCGATCCTGGGCAGCGTGACCATCCCCGACGGCGGCGAGATCTGCCTGTACAAGGCCAGCAAGGCCGCGCTCAACTCGATGATCAACAGCTTCGTGGTCGAGCTGCAGCGCCCCGACCTGTGCGTGCTGGCCATGCACCCAGGCTGGGTGAAGACCGACATGGGCGGCGAGAACGCCGAGATCGACGTGCTCACCAGCACCCGTGGCATGCTTGAGCAGATCAAGGCCCAAAGCGGCAACGGCGGCCTGCGCTTCATCAACTACAAGGGCGAAGCACTGATCTGGTAAGCCCCGGGCGATACAGGCCCGGGTGGGCGCATTGCCCGGCCGGGCCCTGTAGAATGGCGGCCAACCGTACCTGATCGAGATTGCACACATGTATGACTGGCTGAACGCCCTACCCAAGGCGGAACTGCACATGCACCTTGAGGGTTCGCTGGAGCCCGAACTGCTGTTCGCCCTGGCTGAACGCAACAAGATCGCCCTGCCCTGGGCGGATGTGGAAACCCTGCGCAGCGCCTACGCCTTCAACAACCTGCAGGAATTCCTCGACCTCTATTACCAGGGCGCCGACGTACTGCGCACCGAGCAGGACTTCTATGACCTGACCTGGGCCTACCTGCAACGCTGCAAGGTGCAGAACGTTATCCACACCGAACCCTTCTTCGACCCGCAGACCCACACCGACCGCGGCATCCCCTTCGAAGTGGTACTGAACGGCATCGACCAGGCGCTCAAGGATGGCCGCCAACAACTGGGTATCAGCAGCGGCCTGATCCTCAGTTTCCTGCGCCACCTGAGCGAAGACGAAGCGCAGAAGACCCTCGACATGGCCCTGCCCTTCCGCAACGCCTTCATCGCCGTGGGCCTGGACAGTTCGGAGAAAGGCCACCCGCCGAGCAAGTTCCAGCGCGTGTTCGACCGCGCCCGCAGCGAAGGCTTCGTGGCCGTGGCCCATGCCGGCGAGGAAGGCCCGCCCGAGTACATCTGGGAAGCCCTCGACCTGCTCAAGATCAAGCGCATCGACCATGGCGTGCGCGCCATCGAAGATGAGCGCCTGATGCAGCGCATCATCGACGAACAGATCCCGCTGACCGTCTGCCCACTGTCCAACACCAAGCTGTGCGTGTTCGACCACATGAGCCAGCACAACATCCTCGACATGCTCGAGCGCGGTGTGAAGGTCACGGTCAACTCCGATGACCCGGCCTATTTCGGTGGTTACGTCACCGAAAACTTCCACGCCCTGCACCAGCACCTGGGCATGACCCAGGACCAGGCTCGCCGCCTGGCGCAGAACAGCCTGGACGCCCGCCTGGCAGGCTAACCCACCTGCCGGGCAGGAAGGCTTGCGATACCGTTGATCTGCTGAAGGCCGAGCGGGGTAACATGCACCGCCCGGCTACCTTCCTGTTCACGCACCCAGCCCGACTGCACGAACAGTTTGAGCAGGGCCTGCCCCAGGCTACCGCCAAGGTGCGGCCCCTGATCGCTCCATTCGCTGCAATGGCAGATCACACAATCACGTGGCTGCCCCGGTGCCAGCGCATCGATGTATAGCCCCATCGCCTGCAGCCGTAGCCGGCCTTCCTGGCTCACGAACAGTTGCTGCTCGCTGCCTTCCAGCCATCCGGCGGCAAGCAGGCGCTGGTATAGCTCGGCAACCACTTCGCCGCCCAGGTGATCGCCGCACAGGCGCGCCTTGCGCATGGACAGTGGTATCTGCCGCGGCGTGCCGGCGTGAGCTCCCGCACGGCTCTCAAGCTGCACGCTGGCCAACGCCTCCACTGCCGCTATCACCTCTGGGTTGGCCAGACGGTAGAAGCGTTTGCGCCCGCGAATTTCCAGCCGCAGCAAGCCTGCGCCAGCCAGCAGGGTCAGGTGCGAACAGGCCGAGGAGACGCTCAGGCTAGTCATGCTCGCCAGCTCGTCCGCCGCACGCGGAGTACCATCGATCAGTGCCCATAACATGGCACTGCGTTTGGGTTCTGCCATCAGGCCGGCGGCCTGGCTGATACTGTGGACTGCGTTCATCAACCTGAAGCTCCCTGAAAGTTCTCGTCCGAAAAACCAGAGCGAACCTGCCGGTCTCATCAAGGTGGCCCAGACTAGGGTGTCGATGAATGATCGGCGAATGGTGCGATACCCCTGCACATCCCTGAGCGCTGGTTCGCCCTTCTGGCGGGGAAGTATCTCTGGCTGGCACTGGCTGCCGGGAGCAGTATAAGCCGCGTGAAAGCACGCGCCCTGCCACTGGTGGAGCCCAGCCGTAGAGGGGAACACCTGGCTGTCACGCTCGGCGGCAGGCACTTGGCAAGGCCTTTTCCCCCGTGCCACAGCGCCCAAAGCCTGCAACGGCCAGCCGCCCCAGTTGCATCGCCCGACAATACCGACAGTGCCCTACATAACTTTCTGGCATCAAACCAGAAAGCTTCCCGGCTCCTGCCCGTCATGACCGTCAGTCCGAGTACTGATGTCGGTCATGGCGAGCGCCTTGGGCGGCGCTAAACTTCATCGGCGCTCGCTCACTGGAGGTGGATCGCGATGAAGATTGTCGTCTGTGCGTCGAACCGAAACCCCAATTGCCCGTGGCAGGTCCAGCTTGATCAGCACGTCGTGAGTTTTCGCAGCGAAAGCGAAGCGCGTGCCTTCGTCGCCCTGCTGGAAACGCGGCTCAATGCCCCCCACCCGCTCACGCAGAGCGCTTGGCCTGCAAGCGTCGGGTCAGCACTGCGACACTGACCACCAGCGCGCCGCACAGGCTGATCACCAGCGCCATGGGCACCGCGCTGCCGTCGTGTAGCACGCCAACCAACGCCGCCGCACCGGCGGCGACGCTGAACTGCAGGCAACCCATCAACGCCGAGGCACTGCCGGCCCGCGCACCTTGCCCGCTCATGGCGCAGGCCGAGGCGTTGGGAATGATGCATCCCAGGCTGGAGATGCACACGAACAGCGGTACCAGCAACGGCCACAGTGCGGCCGGGTGCAGTGCCGCCACCGCCAGCAGTAGCAAGGCAGCCGCCAGGTACAACCACACCGCACGGGCCAGCAGGAAGGCCGGGCCACGCTTGGCCAGCAAGCGGGCATTGACCTGGGCCATGAGGATGAACCCTGCGGCGTTGCTACCGAACAGCCAGCCATAGTGCTCCGGCGCTACGCCGTACAGCTTGATGAAAACGAACGGCGAACCGGCGATATAGGCGAACATCCCGGCAATGGCGATGCCACCGGTCAGCGCATGGCCAACAAAAGCCCTGTCAGCCAGTAACCGCAGGTATTGGCGCAAGGCACCAGACAACGGCTGGCGCGGTACATGCGTCGGCAGGCTTTCCGGCAAGCCCAGGCCGACGGCCAGCAGGCACACGCCGCTGAACAGGCTCAAGGCGAGGAAGATCGATTGCCAGCCGGCCACGTTCACCAGCACGCCACCGAGCATCGGCGCCAGGATCGGCGCCAGTCCCATCACCAGCATCAATTGCGAGAACACCTTGGCCGAGGCCACCGGGTCGCACTTGTCACTGACGATCGCCCGCGACAGCACCATCCCGGCGCAGCCACCCAACGCCTGGACGAAGCGCGCCACGATGAGGCTGTCGAGCGTCGGCGCGTAGGCACAGGCCAGCGACGCCACGGTGAACAGGCCGACCCCGAACAACAGCGGGATGCGTCGGCCAAAGCGGTCGGCCACCGGGCCGTAGGCCAGCTGGCCCAGCGAGAGACCGAGGAAGTAGGCCGCCAGGGTGGTCTGCACGTGCTTCTCGTCGGTAGCAAAAGCGTGCGCCATGGCTGGGAAGGCAGGCAGGTAGAAGTCGATCGCCAAAGGCCCGAACGCACTGAGGGCGCCGAGGATCAGCAAGGTTCGCAGGTTCATGAAGAATCCATAGCAGGCTAAGCAAGTGCGTTAGTCTACCTGCAGTGGATCATCCAACGTTGAAAACCTTTGTAATAAATGGGGGCGTCGAACGCCCCCTGGCAGCCGTCAGGCCACCTCGGCCTGGTAACCTTCTTCTTGGATCGCCGCGATGATCTGCCCGGCAGCCAGTGCACTCTCCACCCGCACCTGCCGCGCCGCCAGGTCCACCTCCACCCGCGCCGCCGCATCCTGCGCCTGCACCGCCCGAGTAACGCCCTTTACACAATGGCCGCAGGTCATGCCTTGTACATTGAACACTTGCATCGAGGTTGCCTCCTTCAGGGTTTTGCGCAGTCTCAGGGTTGCCATCGGGGTAAGGTCAAGTTTCGTCTGCAACGGTCGGGCTGGAAATCCGCGCCCCGCTCGGCCAAGCTTCGCCTCTGACGATTTTGCCAAGCAGGAGATTCTTCATGATCAGGACCGCATTGACCCTCGCCGGATTGCTCGGTGCGCTGGCCGTGGTGCCACCGGCCAGCGCCGAGGGCAACTCGGACTACAGCGTGCTGATCATTTCCCGGGAGCGCCTGGAAGTGGCCACCAATTGCGAGATCGGCATCTACCTCAACGATCAGTTGTCCGGCCGGGTATTCCAGGAGCAGTCGACCTCCTTCAACCTGCCCGCCGGCCCGATCGATGTGCGCCTGCGCCTGCTACCTGGGCAGAGCCCCGGTTGCGCCCCCGGCATCGAGGACCAACGCAGCACGCGCCTGACCTTGCAGGCGGGCCAGATCAACAAATACCGCATTGCCATGGGGCACAATGGCCTGGTGCTCAAGCGAGCCAGCCTGGGCTATTGACCTTGCCAGCATGGCAAGGTTGATGCTGCTGGCTTGTCCACGGAGGAAAGAGCCATGCCCGCATCCACCACCTTCGACCTGCCGATTGCCGGCATGACCTGCGCCAGCTGCGCAGGTCGGGTCGAGCGCGCCCTGCGCAAGGTCACTGGCGCAGAACAGGTCAGCGTCAACCTCGCCACCGAACAGGCCCGGGTCCAGGCCCCGGCCGACAGCCTGCCGGCGCTGGTCGACGCTGTGCGCGAGGCGGGCTACAGCGTGCCCACCCGCACCCTCGAACTGCAGATCGGCGGCATGACCTGCGCCAGTTGCGCCGGCCGTGTCGAGCGCGCCCTCGGCAAAGTGCCGGGGGTCGAGCAGATCAGTGTCAACCTGGCCAGCGAGCGCGCCCACCTCGAAGTGCTGCAGGCCGTCGATGACGCCGCGCTGATCGCGGCGGTCGAGCAAGCCGGCTACAGCGCCACCCTGCCGCGCACCGCGCACGATGACCTGGCCCTGGCGCAACGCCGCTTGCGCAACGAACGCCTGGCCGTCGGTGCCGCCCTGCTGCTGGCGCTGCCATTGGTGCTGCCGATGCTGGTGCAGCCGTTCGGCCTGCACTGGATGCTGCCGGCCTGGGCGCAGTTCCTGCTGGCCACACCAGTGCAGTTCATCCTCGGTGCACGCTTCTACGTCGCCGCCTGGAAGGCTGTGCGCGCCGGGGCCGGCAACATGGACCTGCTGGTCGCCCTGGGCACCAGCGCCGGTTACGGCCTGAGCCTGTACCAATGGGCCAATGCCCATGCCGGCATGGAGCCGCACCTGTATTTCGAAGCCTCGGCGGTGGTGATTGCCCTGGTACTGCTCGGCAAATACCTGGAAAGCCGCGCCAAGCGCCAGACAGCCAGCGCCATCCGCGCCCTCGAAGCCCTGCGCCCGGAGCGGGCGGTGCGGGTGGTCGATGGCCATGAAGAAGACGTGGCAATCAGCCAGCTGCGCCTGGGCGACCTGGTGCTGGTCAAACCTGGCGAGCGCTTCCCGGTCGACGGCGAAGTGCTCGAAGGCAGCAGTCATGCCGACGAAGCGCTGATCAGCGGCGAAAGCCTGCCCGTCCCCAAGCAACCCGGCGATGCCGTCACCGGCGGCGCCATCAACGGCGAGGGCCGGCTGCTGGTGCAGACCCGCGCACTGGGTACCGAAACCGTGCTGGCGCGCATCATCCGCCTGGTCGAGGCTGCCCAGGCAGCCAAGGCACCGATCCAGAAACTGGTCGACCGGGTCAGCCAGGTGTTCGTCCCCGCCGTGCTGGTGCTGGCGCTGCTCACCCTGGTGGGCTGGTGGCTGGCCGGCGCGCCGCTGGAAACCGCGCTGATCAACGCCGTTGCCGTGCTGGTAATCGCCTGCCCCTGCGCCCTCGGCCTGGCCACGCCCGCCGCGATCATGGCCGGTACCGGTGTCGCCGCCCGCCACGGCATCCTGATCAAGGACGCCGAAGCGCTGGAGCGCGCCCATGCGGTCAACCGCGTGGTATTCGACAAGACCGGCACCCTGACCTCCGGCAGCCCGCGCATCGTCCACAGCCAGGCGGTCAGTGGCGACCAGGGTGAGCTGCTGCGCCTGGCCGGGGCCTTGCAACGCGGCAGCGAACACCCACTGGCCAAAGCGGTACTCGACGCCTGCGCCGAGCAAGGCTTGGATGTACCGCAGGTAAATGACAGCCAGTCCCTGACCGGCCGCGGTATCGCCGGCCAGGTGGGCGGCCGCGACCTGGCGCTGGGCAACCGCCGCCTGCTCGACGAAAGCCAGCTGCAGCCCGCTGGGCTGGCGGCCAATGCCCAGGCCTGGGAGGCCGAGGGCCGCACCCTGTCCTGGTTGATCGAACGGGGCAGCCAACCCCGCGTGCTGGGCCTGTTCGCCTTCGGCGACAGCCTGAAGCCCGGCGCGGCCCCGGCCATCGACGCCCTGCACGCCCGTGGCATCAGCAGCCACCTGCTGACCGGCGACAACCGTGGCAGCGCCAAGGTCGTCGCCGACGCCCTGGGCATCGACGATGTGCATGCCGAAGTGTTGCCGGCCGACAAGGCCGCCACGGTTGCCAAACTCAAGCAGGATGGCGTGGTGGCCATGGTCGGCGACGGCATCAACGACGCCCCCGCCCTGGCCGCCGCCGACATCGGCATCGCCATGGGCGGTGGTACCGACGTGGCCATGCAGGCCGCCGGCATCACCCTGATGCGCGGCGACCCACGCCTGGTGCCCGCCGCACTGGAGATCAGCCGCAAGACCTACGCGAAGATCCGTCAGAACCTGTTCTGGGCCTTCATCTACAACCTGGTCGGCATCCCCCTGGCAGCCTTCGGCTACCTCAATCCGGTGCTGGCCGGCGCCGCCATGGCCCTGTCCAGCGTCAGCGTGGTGAGCAATGCCCTGTGGCTGAAAACCTGGAAACCCACCGGCACCGACCAGGAGGCGCCATGAACATCGGCCAGGCCGCCCGCCACAGCGGGCTCAGCGCCAAGATGATCCGCTACTACGAATCCATCGGCCTGCTGCGCCCGGCCAGGCGCAGCGACAGCGGCTACCGCCTCTACGGCCCGCAAGACCTGCACAGCCTGGCGTTCATCAAGCGCTCGCGTGACCTGGGCTTCTCGCTGGAAGAAGTGGCAAAACTGTTGACCCTGTGGCAGGACCGCCAACGGGCCAGCGCCGACGTGAAAGCGCTGGCCACCCAGCACATCGATGCGCTCAACCGGCGTATCGAAGAGCTGGTCAACCTGCGCGATACCCTCGGTGAGCTGATCGCCCACTGCCAGGGCGACGACCGCCCGGATTGCCCGATCCTCAAGGACCTGGCCAATGGTTGCTGCCACTGAACCCAGCCCGGCATAACAGTGGGAGCGGCGATGCGCCGCTCCCACGCCTTCGCCCGACTCGATTGCCGCGCTTGGTATGCCATATTAGCCTTGCGCCGACCGAATCCCCCTCAAACACCCGTTTAATCCAATAAATACGGGCATTTCCCTTCAAGAAACCCAGACGCTGCCGATGCCCTGAGTACCTGCCTCGTGTATCGAAAAAAATAATCTGGGAGCGTGGATGAACATCAAGCAAAAACTGACCTGGGCGTTCGCCGTCATTGCCGGCCTGCCCATCGTCATCGTCGCCACCCTGGTAGTGGTCAACCTGCGCGGTGAAGCCCGTGACGATTTCCTCGACAACAGCAGCCGGGAAATCCGTCAGGTCGGCAACGCCATGAACCTGTTCTTCCAGGGCATCACCCAGAACGTCGACTACCTCGCCGCGCAGCCGTTGGTGGCCACCAGCGCCGACAACGTGAAAAAGCACATCAGCGCCGATGCCGCCAACATTGCCCCCGGCGAACAGGACAAAGTCCTGTTCGACCTGTTCAGCCGCCTGGCCCAGAGCCACCCGGACTACGCCTATGTGTCCTACGGACTGAAGGACGGCGGCTATGCGTTCTGGCCCGGCGATCCGAAAATGGCCAACTACGACCCGCGCACCCGCCCCTGGTACCAGGCCGCCATGGCCAACCCTGGCAAGACCCTGCGTACCGCGCCTTACTATTGGGCCGGTGACGACGCCGTACTGGTCAGCACTGTGCGCGCCGTGGCCAACCAGCTGGGCAACCCGGGCGGTGTGGTCAACATCGACGTGTCGCTCAAGGGCCTGACCGAGATCGTCAAGCAGATCAAACTGGGCGAAAGCGGCTACCTGATCCTGATGGAAAACAACGGCAACGTGATGGTCGATCCCCGCGATGCCAGCCACAACTTCAAACAGCTTTCCAGCTTTGGCGATGGCTACGCCGAGCTGGCCAAGGCCGGCAAAGGCCTGGTCGAGGTCGAGATCAACGGCGAGCGCTTCATGGCCAACGTCTACCCTGACGAACAACTGGGCTGGACCTTCATCGGCCTGATCCACGAAAGCGAAGTGATGCAGACCACCACCCGCTTGACCTGGCTGATCGGCGCCGTGGCGCTGATCCTCGCCGCCGTGTTCGCGGTGGTCGGCGCGGCCTTCGCCAAGCTCATCGTGCGCCCGATCAACAGCGTCACCCATGGCCTGGAAGACATCGCTCAGGGCGAAGGCGACCTGACCCGCAACCTGGAAATCCGCGGCCGCGACGAAACCGCGCAGCTGGCCAGCTGGTTCAACCAGTTCCTCGGCGCCATTCGCAGCCTGATCCAGCACATCGGCACGGCGGCCAGCCAGATCCTCAGCACCTCCAGCAGCTCGACCCGGGTCTCCGCCGACATGAGCGAAGCCGCCGGGCGCCAGCGCGAAGCGGTGGACATGGTCTCGACCGCCTTCCACGAGATGGTCGCCACCGCCAACGAAGTAGCGCGTTCGTGCAGCCAGGCCGCGCAGTCCGCCGACAGCGGCCAGCAGCAGGCCCGTGACGGCCAGCAGCAGATCGACGCCGCGGTGCAGAGCGTCGACCGCCTGAGCCGTGAAATCGAGCAGTCGGCGCAGTCGATCCAGCAGCTGGAACGCGACAGCAACGCCATCCAGTCGATCCTCGGCACCATCCGCTCGATCGCCGAGCAGACCAACCTGCTGGCGCTCAACGCCGCCATCGAAGCTGCCCGCGCCGGCGAGCAGGGCCGTGGTTTTGCCGTGGTCGCCGACGAAGTCCGCGCCCTGGCCAAGCGCACCGCCGATTCCACCGCCGAAATCGACGGCCTGCTGGGCAACCTGGCCAGCCGCACCGCCGAAGTGGCCGAACAGATGCACGCCAGCATCGAGGTGTCGCAGCAGTCGGTCAGCCGCATCGGCCTGGCCCGCGACAGCTTCGGCCAGATCCGCGAGTCGGTGGATGTGATCCGCGACATGAACACCCAGATCGCCACTGCCGCCGAAGAGCAGCACCAGGTGGCCGAGGACATCAACCGGCACATCAGCCAGATTCATGGCGATGCGCAGTTGGTGGCCGAGCTGGCCCAGGCCGCGCGACAGGACTCCGAGAGCCTGGCCGGGCTGTCCAACGAGCTGGATGCACTGGTGCGACGCTTCCGCACCTGAGCAAGCCCGAACCTGGGAGGAACCGCTTTGTTGTAGGAGCGGCCTTGTGTCGCGAAAGGGCTGCGCAGCAGCCCCGGCAATCTTGTGGGAACCATGGATCCTGGGGCCGCTG
>NZ_JBDJLM010000100.1:0-16007 GCF_039673365.1 Pseudomonas sp. TWI923
GTTTTGGTCTCCCGCGCGCTCCGCCGGCCCCCACTTGTTTTGTGTGTGGCCGGGGGCTGCCCGGCGCTGGGCCCTGAAGCCGATCAGCCGACCAGCGGATCACCGACATGCAGGATCTTCATGCCGTTGGTGCCACCGATGGTGTGGTAGCTGTCGCCCTTGGTGAGGATGACCCAGTCACCTTGCTCCACCAGGCCACGCTTGAGCAGCTCGTCGACCGCCGCCTGGCTGACCTTGTCGGCCGGCAGCGAAGCCGGGTCGAAGGCAATCGGGTACACGCCGCGGAACATGTTGGCACGGGCCTGGGTAGCGCGGTGCGGCGACAGCGCGAAGATCGGCACGTGCGAACGCAGGCGCGACATGATCAGCGGGGTGTAGCCACTTTCGGTGAGGGCGATGATCGCCTTGACGCCGGGGAAGTGGTTGGCGGTGTACATCGCCGCGAGGGCGATGGACTCGTCGCAGCGCTCGAAGGTGGTGTGCAGGCGGTGGCTGGATTTCTGGCTGGTCGGGTGCTTTTCGGCGCCCGAGCAGATCCGTGCCATGGCCTGGACGGCTTCGATCGGATAGGAACCGGCGGCGCTTTCGGCCGACAGCATCACCGCGTCGGTGTTGTCCAGCACGGCGTTGGCCACGTCGGACACTTCGGCGCGGGTCGGCATCGGGTTCTGGATCATCGACTCCATCATCTGGGTCGCGACGATCACCGCTTTGTTGTTGCGGCGTGCGTGCTGGATGATCTTCTTCTGGATGGCGATCAGCTCGGCGTCGCCGATTTCCACGCCCAGGTCGCCACGGGCAACCATCACCGCGTCGGAGGCGCGGATCAACTGGTCGAGGGTCTCGTCGTCGGCCACCGCTTCGGCGCGTTCGATCTTGGCCACCAGCCAGGCGCTGCCGCCGGCTTCGTCACGCAGCTTGCGGGCGTATTCCATGTCGCTGGCGTCACGCGGGAAGGAGACGGCCAGGTAGTCCAGGTCCATTTCCGCGGCCAGCTTGATATCGGCCTTGTCTTTTTCGGTCAGGGCTGGCGCGGTCAGGCCGCCACCCTTGCGGTTGATGCCTTTGTGGTCGGACAGCGGGCCACCGATGATCACCACGCAATGCAGGGCATCGCTGGTGGCGGTCTCGACGCGCATGACCACGCGGCCGTCGTCGAGCAGCAGTTCGTCACCGACGCCGCAGTCCTTGACCAGGTCGGGGTAATCGATGCCGACGATGTCCTGGTTGCCTTCGGTGAGCGGGTGGGCGGTGGAGAAGGTGAACTTGTCACCGACTTTCAGTTCGATGCGCTTATTGCTGAATTTGGCGATGCGGATCTTCGGACCCTGCAGGTCACCCAGCAGCGCGACGTGGCGGCCGTTCTTGGCGGCGATGTCGCGGATCAGGCGGGCGCGGGCTTTGTGCTCGTCCGGGGTGCCGTGGGAGAAGTTCAGGCGTGCCACGTCCAGGCCGGCAAGGATCAGTTGTTCGATCACTTCCGGCGAGTTGCTGGCGGGGCCAAGGGTGGCGACGATTTTGGTACGGCGGATGGTCATGCACAGACTCCTATAGTGAAGCGCAGCGAAAGGCTACTCCTCAATTGAGCTGTAGTCATTGTTCCGTTGCACTACCGGGAGGCAGAATCAACGGTCGCTTGCACGCTTAAAGCTGCAAGCTACAAGTGGCAAGCTACAAGCAGATGGATGAGCGGCGGACTCGTGCATTTCGCCAGTTGTAACTTGATGCTGGAGAATTTCACACAGGCGCCGATACACTTGGCATCCAAGGAGAGTTCCCATGCGCACCCTGATCGTTTTGACCATGGCGGCCAGTGTCGTCGGCTGCACCCGCTGGTCCATGGACCACCATTTGAACAATGCCTACCGCGCCTATGACCGTGGCGACTGCTCGCGGGTCATGCTGGAGCTGTCCCAGGTCGACCGCGCCAGCCGCGCACGGCCGTTCATCCATCCGGAAGTGTCGATGCTGCGTGGCCAGTGCCTGGAGCGGCAGAAACTCTACGTAGATGCAGCGCAGACCTACCAGTACCTGATCCAGCAGTACCCGCGCAACGAATACGCCTATCGCGCCCAGGCCCGTCTGCAGACCCTGGAAAGGCTGGGCTATCTGCGGGGTGAAGCGGCAGTGGCCAGCCCGGTAAAAGGTACACCTTGGCGTTAATCCCAAGGTGTCATCGATTTCATGGTAATGGCCCATCGGGCTGCGCTAATCTGTTAAACAAGTTGTAACGATCACTGCCAGTACCTTGTCTTCCTGGCTCCGGGTACAGGAATACACAGCCGCCATGTTCATCGAACGTCATATCCAACGTCACCAACTGCCTTGCGTACTCAAGGTCTACAACCGCTTTACCGACCAGCAGATCGGCTACCTGGGCAATGCCTCCGAGGACGGCCTGATGCTGATCAGTCAGTTGCCGGTGTTGGTGGGGCCAGACTTCGAGCTGCAACTGCGCGTGCCGCAGGCCGGTGGCGGGCAGCAACTGATCAATCTCACCGCCAGTTGCCTGTGGTGCCGCGAAGACGAGACGCCGGGGCATTACGATGCCGGCTTCATGCTGTTGCAGGCACCCCAGGAATACGATGATTTCGTGCGCTCGCTGCGCGACTACTTCAGCTTCCGCCCGCTCAACGCCTCTGCCTGAACGCTGGCCCTGGCGCTACTGCGCCCGCTAGACTCTGGTCGACCTTGTTACAGGAAGACCCCGTGAGCTCCAGCATCTTCTGGCACGACTACGAAACCACCGGCATCAACCCGCGTAACGACCGCCCGTTGCAGGTGGCTGGTGTGCGCACCGACCTTGACCTCAACGAGATCGAGGCGCCAATCAGCCTCTATTGCCGCCCTTCCGATGACATCCTGCCGCACCCCGCTGCGTGCCTGGTGACCGGTATCACGCCGCAGCAGTTGGCCAGCCAGGGCTTGTGCGAAGCCGAGTTCATGACCCGCATCCATGAGCAGTTGGCCCGCCCAGGCACCTGTGGTGCCGGCTACAACACCCTGCGCTTTGACGACGAAGTCACCCGCTACAGCCTTTACCGCAACTTTTTCGACCCCTATGCCCGCGAATGGCAGGGCGGTAACAGCCGTTGGGATCTGATCGACGTGGTGCGCACTGCCTATGCCCTGCGCCCTGAAGGGATTGTCTGGCCGCAGCAGGAGGGACGCACCAGCCTGCGCCTGGAGCTGCTCAGCAAGGCCAATGGCATCGACCATGGCCACGCCCATGAAGCGCTGTCCGACGTACGGGCAACCATCGCCCTGGCGCGACTGATTCGCGAGAAACAACCGAAACTCTATGACTGGCTGTTCCAGTTGCGCAGCAAGCACAAAGTGATGGAGCAGATTCGTCTGCTGCAACCATTGGTACATGTGTCAGGGCGTTTCTCTGCCCAGCGTAATTACATCGGTGTGGTGCTGCCATTGGCCTGGCATCCGCGTAATCGCAACGCCCTGATTGTCTGTGACTTGGGGCAGGAAACTTCACCGCTGCTGCAGGACAGTGCCGAGGTGCTGCGTCAGCGGTTGTACACGCGGCGCGAAGCATTGGCTGAAGGCGAACTACCCGTGCCGTTGAAGTTGGTGCATGTCAATCGTTGCCCGGTGTTGGCACCCTTGTCGGTAGTGCGCCCCGCCGATCAACAACGGTTGGGCCTGGATATGGCGCAATTGCAGAAGCACGCTGAGCAATTGGCCAGCCAGCAGGCCCATTGGCGTTACAAGCTCGAGGTTATTTACGGGGAAGAAGACTTTGCCCCGTGTGAGGATCCGGAACAACAGTTGTACGACGGATTCATCGGTGATCGAGACAGGCGCTTGTGTGAACAAGTACGTACCACAGACCCGGCGCAATTGGCCAAGGGCCACTGGATGTTCGATGATTCGCGCTTGCCCGAGCTGTTGTTCCGTTATCGTGCACGCAACTTTGCCGACACCCTCGACGCACAAGAACAGGCGCGTTGGCAGGCATTCTGCCAGCAGCGATTAAGTGACCCTGCCATGGGCGCACCGAACACCCTGGGTGACTTCGAGAAGGCGTTGCAGAGCAGTTGGGCCGAGGCTGACGAGGCGGGGAAAGCGGTATTGAAGGCCTGGCAGGCGCATGCCGGGCAATTGAAAGCGCAGTTCCAGATTTGAACGCAAGCAGTAATAAAAACGCCGGCAGCTGCCGGCGTTTTTCAAGTTGTAACTGATTGCGTGATACGCGTATCAGTCCAGCAGGGTGGCCCAGCCTTCAACGACGTCGCCGCCCCACTTGGCTTTCCACTCTTTCAGGGTCTTGTGGTTGCCACCCTTGGTTTCAATAACCTCGCCATTGTGCGGGTTCTTGTACTGCTTGACCTTGCGTGCGCGTTTGGTGGCGGTGACTTTGGTCGCGCCGCGTGGGGCCTTGCTCAGTTTGCTTTCCGGGTCGAGCAGGGCAATCACGTCACGCAGCGACTTGGAGTATTCGCCCATCAGGGTGCGCAGTTTGCCTTCGAACTCCAGTTCTTTCTTCAGCTTGTCATCCTGGGACAGGTTGGCCAGGCGGGCCTGAAGTTCTTTGATGGCTTCTTCGGTGGCGCGGTATTCGTTGATCAGCGACATGGCGTGTTCCTTAATGCATATTCAGGGAGACAGTGCGGGCAATAATAGACAGGCGATACTCGCAAGTAAACAATTAAAAAGTCACGAATCAATTAATAGCAGTGAATGGCCAGATCGCTGTTTGGTTAAAAAAAATTTACATAAATGACAGGTTAATCGCCATACCCCTTTACGAAGAAGGGATATGCCGTGTGCGAATTTTCCCTGTCGCCGGCGCTGCGATGCCTGTCAATCAATACTGCGTTTTTCCTTCCGGGCCGCTAGAATATGCGCCTTTGCGAAGTTCTGGAGCCCCCCTCATGCGCACCTATCGACTGGTGATTGCCTGCCCCGACCGTGTCGGCATCGTGGCAAAAGTCAGTAATTTCCTGGCCCTCTATAATGGCTGGATCAACGAGGCCAGCCACCACTCCGATGAACAGAGTGGCTGGTTCTTCATGCGCCATGAAATCCGCGCCGAATCCCTGCCGTTCGGCATCGAAGCATTCCGCGAGGCCTTTGCGCCGATCGCCGAAGAGTTCTCCATGACTTGGCGGATCACCGACTCGGCGCAGAAGAAGCGCGTGGTGCTGATGGCCAGCCGGGAATCCCACTGCCTGGCCGACCTGCTGCACCGCTGGCACACCGATGAACTGGATTGCGAGATCCCCTGCGTGATCTCCAACCATGACGACCTGCGCAGCATGGTCGAGTGGCATGGGATTCCGTTCTTCCATGTGCCGGTCGACCCGAAGGACAAGGCCCCGGCCTTCGCCGAAGTCTCGCGCCTGGTCCAGGAACATGGTGCCGACGTGGTGGTGCTGGCGCGCTACATGCAGATTCTTCCGCCACAGCTGTGCCGCGACTACGCGGAAAAGGTCATCAATATCCACCACAGCTTCCTGCCGTCGTTCGTCGGCGCCAAACCCTACCACCAGGCCGCCCTGCGAGGGGTGAAGCTGATCGGCGCGACCTGCCACTACGTCACCGAAGAGCTGGATGCCGGCCCGATCATCGAGCAGGACGTGGTGCGTGTCAGCCACGCCGACAGCATCGAGGACATGGTGCGTTTCGGCCGTGACGTGGAGAAGATGGTGCTGGCCCGTGGTCTGCGTTATCACCTCGAAGACCGCGTGCTGGTGCACGGCAACAAGACCGTGGTCTTCGACTGACCATGGCAGGCCCTCGCGACAAGGCCGGCGCCAGCGCGCCCCCGACCTTGGGCGAAGGCTGCCTGGCGCGCTTCGACCCCGAAGCGCTGCGCGACGAGGACGGCACCGAGTTCCCCGGTGCCGCCGCGTTGTGGCAAGCGCTTAACCCCCCTGAGGCCGCCAGCGCTCCAGCAGCGCACGCGCAAGCAGGCGAACGCCCGCTGCCCCTTGCGGCCGACCGAGAGCAATAGCAGGTAACCGCGCCTCGGTGCATTTCATGCTGTGATCTGGCGATCAAGCCAGGCGCATTTGGTCAGGGGTTCGCGGCCTTCGGCCAACAGTTGGTGCACGGTGTCCAGCCAGTAGTTGCGGGAGGCTGGATAGCGCATATCGATCGGGTGTACACCCAGGCGCAACGTATCGGCCTGCTGCCAACGTCGGTACTGCCAGTCGTTCATCAGCTTCGACAGGCTGCGGCGCCAGGGGCTGCGCGCACTCCACACCAGGCCTGGGGCGTCCAATGCGGTGAAATCTGGCAGGCGATACAGGTATCGGGCAGTGCTGGTGTAGCGCAGCGGCAATTGGCGCAAAGCCTGCCGAGTGCCTTCGCTCATCAGCCACGCAGGGGCGACGAAGCCGGCGACGGGCCAGCCTTGCTGGTCGAACAGCGCCAACCCGGCTTGCAGGCGTTGCAAGGCAGCCATTTGGTCGAGCCCGTAGAACTCGGCTTCATGGGTGAAGACACGGCGCATGAAGTACTCGCCAGGCCCACGGGGCGGCGGCCCGTCGTCGGCGTGGTAGTAACCGTGCAGTGCCAACTCGTCACCCAGTGCCAGGCGCCGCTCGAGCAGGCGGCAGAAGGTCGGTGAGCGGGCCAGGTAGTTGCGGTGGTGGAAGTCCGGGACCACCAGCCAGGTCATCGGCACGCCGCCGAGGGTGTCTATGGCCTGCACGAAGGGCTGGTAGTCGGGCCAGGTTTGCGGCGCGACATCGTGCAGCACCAGCATCAGGCTACGTGCGGCGCCTTCGGGCTCAGCCATGGGCGCGTGCCTTCGGCAGGTGGCCGAGTACCGCCTGGTAGTGCAGCAGCAGGCCGTTGACCACCTGGTCCCAGCTATAGTGCTGTTCCACATGCAAACGGGCCTGGGCACCGAGGCGGCCCACGCCGTCCTCGAACGCTTCGCGCACCGCGTCGGCCATGGCCTGGCTGTCGTTGGGGCGACACAGGCGGCCACACTGCTCGTTGACGATTTCCCTGAACGCGCCTGCACGTACCGCGACCACCGCCGTAGCGCTGGCCATGGCTTCGAGAATCACCAGGCCAAAGGTTTCCTGATCGCCGGCATGCAGCAGCAGGTCGGCACTGGCCAGTAGCCGGGCGACTTCCTGCGCTGGGCAGAAATGGTCGATCACGCTGACGTTGTCCGGCACGCTGGCCGGCATGTTCGAACCCTGCAGCAGCAGGTGGTAGCGGTGGCCCAGCAGGCGCATGCAGTCGAGCAGTACCGGCAGGTTCTTTTCCCGCGAGCCGCGCCCGGCGAACACCAGCAGGCGGCTGGTTTCAGCGATGCCCAGCTCGGCGCGCAGGCCGGGGTCGTGCTGGGCCGGGTTGAACAGTGCCAGGTCAACGCCCAGGCGCTGCACGTGCACATCCCTGACCCCCAGCCGGCGCAGTTTGTCGGCCATTACCTGGCTTGGCGCCAGTACCCGGTCGAAGTTGCCGTACAGCTTGCTCACATAAGCTTCGACATTGGGCGTGCACCAGTGGCCCATGCGGTTGCTTGCCAGCAGCGGCAGGTCGGAGTGATAGAAGCCGATCACCGGTACACCGAGCTTGCGCCGTGCCTCCAGCGCGGCCCAGGCGGTGAGGTAGGGGTCGCCGACTTCGATCAGGTCGGGCTGCAGGCGGCGCAGCATGTTGCACCAGGGGGCCAGGCGCAGCGGGAAACGGTAGCCGTTGCCGAATGGCAGGGATGGGGCGGGGACGTGATGGATGCCATCGGCGTGGCTGGCGCTGGGGCCGGGGATCAACAAGCTGTGGCGTACGCCGGGCATGGCGCCGAGGCGGCGGTGTTTGGCATCGAGGTACGTCCGCACACCACCGCTGGCTGGAGCGTAGAACATGGTGATGTCGGCGATGTGCACGATCAGCATCCCTCCGGGATCGACTTCAGGATCGTCACCGGGCGTGATACGCCGATGATGATTCGCCTGAAGGTTGACCTTACAGAAGGATAGTTTGTTCGATCGGGCAGGGGGAGCGGCGCTGGCTTCTTCGCGGGTGAACCCGCTCCCACAGTGATCGAGACAGTTTCAGGTACTGTACAGATCCTGTGGGAGCGGGTTCACCCGCGAAGCAGGCAGCTTGGTCAGAAGGTCAGATGCGGAAGCTGCCGACCAGGTGCTTCAGGCGGCCGGCCTGCTGCTCGAGGTCCGAGCAGGCGCGCAGGGTGGCCTGCAGGTTCTCGACGCCTTCCTGGTTGAGCATGTTGATTTCGTTGATGTCCATGTTGATCGAGTCGACCACGGCGGTCTGCTCTTCGGTGGCGGTGGCCACCGACTGGTTCATGCCGTCGATCTCGCCGATGCGCTGGGTCACGCTGCCCAGGCGCTCGCCGGCCTGGTTGGCGATCTCCATGCTGTCCTGGCTGTGGCGCTGGCTCTGGCCCATGGTGTCGACCGACTCGCGGGCGCCGATTTGCAGCTCCTCGATCATGGTCTGCACCTGCTGTGCCGACTCCTGGGTGCGGTGGGCCAGGTTGCGCACTTCATCGGCGACCACGGCAAACCCACGCCCGGCCTCGCCGGCACGGGCAGCCTCGATGGCGGCGTTGAGCGCCAGCAGGTTGGTCTGCTGGGAGATGCTGGTGATCACCTCGAGAATCTGGCCGATGTTGACGGTCTTGTTGTTGAGCGTCTCGATGTGCGAGCTGGAGGTGACGATCAGGTCCGACAGGCGGTTCATCGCATCGATGTTGCGCTGCACCACGTGTTGGCCTTCCTCGGCCAGCAGGCGTGCGGAGCTGGCGTGTTGCGATGCCTGGGCGGCGTTGCCGGCGATCTCCTGGGCGGCGGCACCCAGTTGGTTGATGGCGGCAGCGACGCTGTTGGTGCGGTTGGACTGCTCGTCGGAGTTGGTCATCGACGAGTTGGAGGCGCTGATCACCCGCAGGGCCACTTCGTTGACCTGCTCGGTGGCCGAGGACACCTCGCGGATCGAGGTGTGGATGCGTTCGACGAAGCGGTTGAACGCCGTGCCGAGAATGCCGAACTCGTCGTGGTTGTCGATCTGCAGGCGACGGGTCAGGTCGCCTTCACCTTCGGCAATGTTCTCCATGGCGCGGGTCATGGTGTGCAGCGGCTGCAGCAGCACGCGGATCAGCAGGCCGAGCAGGGCGATGATGATCACCACCGCCACCAGGGTGGCGATGACCGCCGAGGTGCGGAAGTTGCTGAGCATGGTGAAGGCTTTGTCTTTGTCTACCGACAGGCCGATGTACCAGTTGGCCGAAGGCAGGCCTTTGACCGGGGTGAAGGTCAGCAGGCGGGTCTGGCCATTGAGTTCGACTTCAGTCAACTCACGGGACAGCTTAGGTGTGTGCTGCGGGAACAGGTCCGACAGCGACTTCATTACCAGGTTCTTGTCAGGGTGCACCAGGATCTTGCCTTGGTCGTTGACCAGGAAGGCATAGCCCATGCCGCCGAAGTTCAGCGAGTTGATGATCTCGACCAGGCCGTCGAGGGCCAGGTCGCCACCGACCACGCCGACCGAGCGCGAAGCGGTGCTGATGATCGAGATGACCATCTTGTTGGTGGCCATGTCGATGTAGGGTTCGGTGAGCATCGGCCCGTTGGCGTTCATGCCGTCCTTGTACCAGGGGCGCACGCGTGGGTCGTAGCCATCTGGCATCTTGGTGTCCGGGCGCACGGTGAAGGTGCCGTCGGGCTGGCCGAGGTAGATGGTCAGGAAGCTGGAGGTTAGGGCATTCTGGCCCAGCAGGGTGCCGATGTTCTGTGGGTATTGGGCAAGGTTCTGGGCAACGTTCTCGACCAGCTTGATGCGCCCCTCGAACAGGTTGCGGATGTTGGTGGACGTGGATTCGCCCATCTCAGCCAGGTAATTCTCCAGGTTCTCGCGAATGGCATTACGCTGGAGGTAGTCGTTGTACAGGGTGAACAGGCTGAAGGCGAGGATCACGATGAGTGATGCCGCCATAAGAATCTTGTGGCTGAAACGAAGGCTTTTATTCATGACGTGATCGCGTCCGCTAAGGTTTTTTTATCGGGTCGTTCGCACAAAGCACGGTGGGAAAACAGTGCAACAGGTCCCGTGGGTCCTTTTCGGGTTGTAACTGTCTTTCTGTTTGGAATCATTTTGAAATATCGGCCGTTACCACGCAGAACTTGAGCAAAGGATGACGAAGATGTCGGATTCTTTTCAAATGCTTGTAGGCGCTGGCCCTGACGGTCAGCCGGTGTCCCAGGCCATGCGCCTGGCCAATCGCCACGGGCTGGTGGCGGGTGCCACAGGTACCGGCAAGACCGTCACCTTGCAGCATCTGGCCGAGCTGTTCAGCGATGCCGGTGTGGCTGTGTTTGCCGCCGATGTGAAGGGCGACCTGTGTGGCCTGGGTGCGGCTGGCGCGCCGCAGGGCAAGGTGGCTGAGCGTATCGCCGGGATGCCTTGGCTGAACCACCGGCCGCAGGCCTACCCGGTCACCTTGTGGGATATCGCCGGCCAGTCGGGGCACCCTTTGCGTACCACCCTGAGTGAAATGGGGCCCTTGCTGCTGGGCAACCTGCTGGAGCTCACCGACAGCCAGCAGGCAGCCTTGTATGCGGCGTTCAAGGTGGCCGACCGTGAGGGGCTGTTGTTGCTCGACCTCAAGGACCTCAAGGCCTTGTTGGCGCACTTGAAGGACAGCCCGCAACTGCTCGGCGAGGACAGCGCGCTGATGACCAGTGCCTCGACTCAAGCCCTGCTGCGCCGGTTGGCCACCCTCGAGCAGCAGGGCGCCGAGGCGCTGTTCGGCGAGCCAGCGCTGCAATTGCAGGACCTGCTGCACCCGGACAGCGACGGCCGTGGTCGCATCCATCTGCTTGACGCCAGCCGCCTGGTGCATGAGGCGCCCAAGGTCTACGCGACCTTCCTGCTATGGCTGCTCGCCGAGCTGTTCGAGCAACTGCCCGAGCGCGGTGATGCCGACAAGCCGGTACTGGCGCTGTTCTTCGATGAAGCTCACCTGCTGTTCAACGATACGCCAAAGGCGTTGCAGGACCGCCTGGAGCAAGTGGTGCGACTGATCCGCTCCAAAGGCGTAGGGGTGTATTTCGTCACCCAGTCGCCTGGCGACCTCCCCGACACCGTGCTGGCCCAGTTGGGGTTGCGTATTCAGCACGGCCTGCGGGCATTCACCGCCAAGGAGCAGAAGTCGTTGCGCGCCGTGGCCGATGGCTTTCGCCCCAACCCTGCGTTCGACAGCCTGACGGTGCTGACCGAACTGGGTATCGGTGAGGCGCTGGTGGGCACCCTGGAAGAAAAGGGCACGCCGGCCGTGGTCCAGCGGGTGCTGATTGCCCCACCGCAGTCGCGGATCGGGCCGTTGAGCGCGGCCGAGCGCAACGCGTTGATCGCGGCTTCGCCATTGCTGGGTCGTTACGACAAACCGATCGACCGCGAGTCGGCCTATGAAATGCTCTTGCAGCGCAAAGGCGCGCCGTTGGAGCCTGCGCCCCAGCCCAAGGCCGATGAGGAAAGCCTGGCCGACAAGGCCGGCGAGTTTCTGCAGAGTGCGGCCGGGCAGGCGATCAAGTCGGCGGTGCGCCAGGCGGCCAACCAGTTGGGGCGGCAGTTGGTGCGCGGGTTGATGGGGTCGTTGCTCGGCGGCAAGAAGCGTTGATGCAAGGGGCCGCTGTGCGGCTCAATCGCTGGCAAGCCAGCTCCCACAGGTAAGGCTAGTGCGGTCAGTGTGGGAGCCGGCTTGCCGGCGAAAGGGCTGCAAAGCAGCCCCAAGGCATGGCTCACAGCCGCGGGTAATCGATGTACCCCACCGGCCCCTTGCCATAGAAGGTTTCCGGATGCGGCGCATTGAGCGGCGCATCGGCCGCCAAACGTGCCGGCAGGTCGGGGTTGGCGATGAACGGGATGCCAAAGGCCACCGCATCGGCCTTGCCGCTGGCCAGGGCGGCATTGGCACTGGCTTTGTCGAAGCGCTCGTTGACGATGTACGGGCCGCCGAACGCTTCCTTTATAAGCAGGCCAATACTGTCGTCGGCCTCCTTCTCCCGTGAACAGATGAACGCGATACCGCGCTTGCCCAGTTCCCGGGCTACGTAGGTGAAGGTCTCGGCGCGGTCGGCGTCGCCCATGTCGTGGGCATCGGCGCGTGGTGCCAGGTGTACGCCGACGCGGCCGGCGCCCCACACCTCGATGACTGCGTCGGTCACTTCCAGCAGCAGACGCGCACGGTTTTCCAGCGAGCCGCCGTAGCGGTCGGTGCGCTGGTTGGTGCTGCTCTGCAGGAACTGGTCGAGCAGATAGCCATTGGCGCCATGGATCTCCACACCGTCGAAACCGGCGGCCTTGGCGTTCTCGGCACCGCTGCGGTAGGCCTCGACGATGTCGGCGATCTCTTCTGTTTCCAGGGCGCGCGGGGTGGGGTAGTCGCTGAGCGGCCGCACCAGGCTCACGTGGCCCTTGGGCTGGATGGCGCTGGGGGCTACCGGCAGCTCGCCGTTCAGGTACGACGGATGCGAGATGCGCCCGACGTGCCACAGCTGCAGGAAGATGCGCCCGCCTGCGGCATGGATGGCCTTGGTGACGTTGTGCCAGCCACGTACCTGCTCGTCGTTCCAGATGCCTGGGGTGTCGGGGTAGCCGACCCCCATCGGGGTGACCGAGGTCGCTTCGCTGAGGATCAGCCCGGCACTGGCGCGTTGCACGTAGTACTCGGCCATCAGCGCGTTGGGTACCCGGCCTTCGTCGGCACGGCAACGGGTCAGCGGGGCCATGATGATGCGGTTGGGCAGTTGCAGGTCGCCCAGTGTGATTGGATCGAACAGCGTGGTCATACCGATTGCCTCGCAGCTATCAATTGGAAACCGTGGCCAGTTCGGCGTCGCTGCCGCGCTGGTTGAAGGTGATCAGGGTGACGATCAGCGCCAGTACCGCCAGGGCCGCCGCAGCCAGAGGCACGCGGGTCAGGCCGAAGCCGTGGGCAATGACGCTGCCGCCCACCCAGGCGCCCAGGGCGTTGCCCAGGTTGAACGCGCCGATATTGAGGGTCGACACCAGGTTAGGTGCTGCCTTGCCGTAGGTGACCACGTTGACCTGAAGTGCCGGTACGGCGGCGAAGGCGGCGGTGGCCCAGAGGAACAGGGTGATCTCGGCGGGCACCAGCGCCGTGCTGGTCCAGCTCAGTGCGGTGGACACCACGGCCATGGCGGTGAACACACCCACCAAGGTGGCGCCCAGGCGTCGGTCTGCGAGCTTGCCGCCGACAATATTGCCCAGGGTCAGGCCCAGGCCGATCAGCAGCAGGGTCCAGGTCACGCCACGCGGCGACACGCCAGTGACATCACCAAGCAGTGGTGCAACGTAGGTGAACAGGGCGAACATCGACGCCGAAAACAGCACGGTCATGCTCAGCGAAAGCCAGATGCCGGCGCCTTTGAGGGCAGCCAGTTCGGCGCGCATGTTCACACTCTGCTCTTCGGCCTGGCGTGGCAGGAAGCGCAGCAGGCCGATCAGTGCGACCACACCGATGCCGGTCACCGCCCAGAATGTCGAACGCCAGCCGGCGACCTGGCCCAGCGCAGTGCCCAGCGGTACACCCAGTACGTTGGCGAGGGTAAGGCCGGTGAACATCAGCGCGACGGCCGAGGCGCGGCGGTTGGCCGGCACCAGGCTGGCCGCCACCACCGAGCCGATGCCAAAGAACGCGCCGTGGCACAACGCGGTGACCACCCGGGCGAACATCAGCAGGTTGTAGTCGCCGGCCACCGCGCACAGCAGGTTGCCAATGATGAACACGCCCATCAGCGCCACCAGCGCGGCCTTGCGCGGCAGGCGGGCGGTGGCCAGGGCCATGAAAGGCGCGCCGATGGCCACGCCGAGGGCGTAGCCGGTCACCAGCCAGCCAGCACCGGGGATGCTGACCCCCAGGTCCTGCGCGACATCGGGCAGCAGGCCCATGATGACGAACTCGGTGGTGCCGATGGCGAAGGCGCTGAGCGCCAGGATCAATAAGGAAAGGGGCATTGCAAGGTCCTTGTCAGAGCTCTTGGCTCATCTGCGCGAGGAACGCCTGGATGGTGGCCTCGTTGCGTTTGAAGAAGTGCCATTGGCCGATCTTCTGGCTGCTGATCAGGCCGGCGCGCTGCAGGGTCGCCAGGTGGGCCGAGACGGTCGACTGCGATAGGCCGCAGCGTTGGTCGATCTGTCCGGCACATACACCTTGTTCGGTGCTGTGATGCTGGTCGGGGAACTGCGTGGCCGGGTCCTTCAGCCAGCTGAGGATTTCTCGCCGTACCGGGTGGGACAGGGCTTTTATTATTTCGTCGAGATCGAGTGGCATGGATAGGCTCGTGGTGTATAGCGGTATATCGCGATGGAGCGAAATATAAATCGGTATTTCGCGATATACAAATATGAAAAGGTTCTGAGTTGATCGAAAATCGCTATATCGGCTTATGACGATATAGGTTGGCGCAGTGCTAGACTGCGGCCATGAATTACCTCGCACACCTGCACCTGGGCGGCCCCGCGCCGCAGCAACTGCTCGGCAGCCTGTATGGCGATTTCGTCAAAGGCGCGCTGGAAGGGCGCTTTCCAGCGGAACTGGAGGCCGCGATCCGCTTGCACCGGCAGATCGACAGTTACACCGACAGCCACCCGTTGGTGCTGGCCGCGCTGGCGCGCTTCCCGCGTGAACGCAGGCGTTATGCCGGGATCGTCCTGGATGTGTTCTTCGACCACTGCCTGGCGCGGCACTGGGGGGAGTACGCTGACCAGCCGTTGGCGCAGTTCACCGGCAACTTCTACCGTGTGCTATTGGCCGAACCGCAATTGCCGGGGCGGCTGGCGCGTATCGCGCCGTTCATGGCCGCCGATGACTGGCTGGGGGCGTATGGCGATTTCGCCACCCTGGAGCAGGTATTTGGCGGCATCGCCCGGCGTTTGTCGCGACCGGAAGGCCTGCAAGGGGTGATGGTGGAGCTGGAGCGCCTGTATGAGCCGTTGCTGACGGATTTTCGGGCGTTCTATCCACAGTTGCAGGCGTTTGCGGCGGCGGGGCGCTGAGGGGCGCTGAGGCGCGCAATCAGCCCAGCAGTTGCTTCATCTGTATCAGTGCAACCCGGCTGTGATCCGGTGCCTGGCGCTCCTCTATATGGAAGGGAGTGAATCCAAGCTGCGGATAGAGCAACAAGCCTGCAGTATTGTGGTTGAAGCACGACACCCAGATTTCTTGCGCTGCGTACCGTTCGCGGGCCAGCGCGATCATGCACTGCACCAGATAGCGCGCCACGCCCTTGCCGCGTGCGGCGGGGGCGACCACCACGTTACCGAGCGCACAGATGCCGCCGGCTTCTGCTTTATAGAAGTTGGCGAAGCCCAGTAGTACGCCGTCCTCTTCAACCACTGTCGAACCGCTGCGCTGGGCGATGGCTTCGCTCAGTTGGTTGGGTGTCAGCGGGTAGGTGGCTTTGGGGAACATGTAGAACAGTTCGTCCGGGCCCTGGGGGAAGCAGCAGATGGCGGGGATGTCGGTGGTTTGGACTGGGCGGTGGGTCAGTGGCATAGGGGCTTCATCCTGAAAGGGTTAGGCGAGCTTAGCGCCTGTGGTTTGGGCAGTACCTTATATATAGGGTAATGCCTTGTGGGGGCCTTGGAAGCGCTTGGGGTGGGCGCGGGGACCTTGCTAAGCATTTAATTGTTGGGCAGGGTTGACGGCCTGAATTAATACTGTATTATTCGCCTCCCGCAGCGAGACATCGCAGCGGAGAAGCAGTAAGCTGTTGAAATTCCTGAAAAAATTTCAACGAGGCAGTTGACAGCAGGTTGTAACGCTGTATGATTCGCCTCCCGCTGCGAGAGATCGCAGCGAGTTAAGCGGTTGAAGCTAAACGAGTTTCTCGGAAAGAACTTCAAAATAAACGCTTGACAGCAAATGAGGGAAGCGTAGAATGCGCGCCTCGGTTGAGACGAAAAGCTCTTAACCAAACGCTCTTTAACAAATTGAATCAAGCAATTCGTGTGGGTGCTTGTGAGTACGGACTGATAGTCAA
>NZ_JBDJLM010000101.1:0-14416 GCF_039673365.1 Pseudomonas sp. TWI923
TCAAGCAGCTCTTTCGGGACCTTCGGTAACTCTCGAAGCGGTTTCTTTCTGGTTGGCATACATGCACCTCTTACTCATGGTATGCCCGAACACAAAATTTCTGACACCCTCACTACGCGTCGACATCGCCGCCGAATGCGCATACATCTATCAAAACAAACACTCTGAAAGCCGAAGCCGAAGCCGAAGCCGAAGCCGAAGCCGAAGCCGAAGCCAAAATCAATGCGCCCCAGCCCCCTTACTCAAATCACTCTCCGCCCATTCGGTATAAACACAGGCATCCGCCACCGCCCACCGCACCTTGACCTTATCCCCCGCCCGCATCGGCATCCCCGCCGCCGACAGCGCCTTGACCGTCATCTCCGTGCCCCCCTGGGTCACCACATGGCAGGTCTGGCTTTCACCCAGGAACAGCACCTCACCCACCGTGGCACCTACCTCGTTCCACCCCGCCGGCAACAGCTCGCGCGCCGCCTGCTCGACAGTCAAAGCCAGGGCCTTCTCCGGCCGCACCATGACCAGCGCATCCTGCTCGGCGGCCAGCCCCGGGGTCAGGCGAATCGCCAACTGCTGCCCCTCGAAAGCCCCAGCCCCATGGCTGCTGGCCTTGATCCGCAGGAAGTTGGAATTGCCCAGGAACGAAGCGACAAACGCGTTCGGTGGGTTCTGATACAGGTCATACCCAGTGCCCAGCCCGACGATCTTGCCGTGGCTGAAGATGGCGATGCGCTGGGACAGGCGCATCGCCTCTTCCTGGTCGTGGGTCACGTAGACGATGGTGATCCCCAGCCGACGGTGCAACTGACGCAGCTCGTCCTGCAGGTCTTCACGCAGTTTCTTGTCCAGTGCGCCGAGCGGTTCGTCCATCAGCAGGATGCGCGGCTCGTACACCAGCGCCCGGGCGATCGCCACCCGCTGCTGCTGCCCGCCGGACATCTGCGAGGGCTTGCGATGGGCGAACTTCTCCAGCTGCACCAGCTTGAGCATGGCGTCCACGCGCTTGTTGGTCTCGGCCGCGCCGAGCTTGCGGATGGCCAGGGGGAAGGCAATGTTGTCGCGCACGTTCAGGTGCGGGAACAACGAGTAGCGCTGGAACACCATGCCGATGTCACGCTTGTGCGGCGGCACGTTGACCAGCGACTGGCCGTCCACCAGGATCTCGCCGCTGCTGGGGGTCTCGAACCCGGCCAGCATCGACAAGGTGGTGGACTTGCCCGAGCCGCTGGAGCCGAGGAAGGTGAGGAACTCGCCGTCCTGGATCTCCAGGTCGAGGTTGTCCACGGCGGTGAAGTCGCCGTAGTGCTTGTTCAGGCCGCGCAGGCTGACCAGGGTCTTGTTCGGCGCGTCGTCTTTGATCACTGCACTCATTGTTGTTTTCTCCGGGCGCTCAGGCGTTGTTTTCGGTGCGCCGGCGCAAGGCGGCGGCAATGACCATGACCAGCAGCGACAGGCCGATCAGCAGCGTCGAGGCGACGGCGATCACCGGGCTGAGGTCCTGGCGCAGGGTGGTCCACATTTTTACCGGCAGGGTCTGCAGGTCGGGGCTGGCCATCATCACGCTCAGCACCACCTCGTCCCACGACACCAGGAAGGCGAACAGGCCGCCGGCGATCATCCCCGGGCGGATAGCCGGGAAGGTCACCTTGACGATCGCCTGCAGGCGCGAGGCGCCGCAGATCACCGCGGCATCCTCGATCGACTGGTCGAACAGCTTCAGCGAGTTGATGATCGAGATGATGGTGAAGGGCAGGGCGACGATCACGTGGCTTACCACGAAGGCGAACAGCGTGCCGGTGTAGCCCAGCTTGAGAAACAGCGCGTACACCGCCACGGCGATGATCACCAGCGGTACGATCATCGGCATGGTGAACAGGCCGTACAGCAGCTCGCGGCCCGGGAAGCGGCCGCGCACCAGGGCGAACGCGGTGGGCAGGCCGAGGGCCACGGCGGCGAAGGTGGTCAGTACGGCGACCTTGAGGCTGGCCAGCGCGGCGTCCATCCACTCGGGGTTGGAGAAGAACTGCACGTACCACTTCACGGTCCAGCCCGGCGGCGGGAACACCAGCCACTGGGACGAGCCGAACGACAGCAGGATGATGAACACCACCGGCAGCAGCAGGAACGCGGCGATGACCCCGGTGGTCAAGTACAAGCCCGTGCGCAACGGGCGGCTCATGGCATTGGGTGACAGCAGCATGGCGGATTACCTCGCGTTACCGACCGGGGATTCCGGCTGCAGTTTCAGGTACAGGTAGAAGAGCACCAGGGTGATCACCACCAACAGGGCGGCCGCGGCACTGGCCAGGCCCCAGTTCAGGAACGATTGCACCTGCTGGATGATGAACTCGGGCAGCATCATGTTCTGCGCACCGCCCAGCAGGGCCGGCGTCACGTAGTAACCGAGGGACATGACGAACACCATCAGCGCGCCGGAGAACAGCCCCGAGCGGCACAGCGGCAGGAACACCTTCCAGAAGTTGGTCCAGGGGCTGGCGCCGCAGATGGAACCGGCCTGCAGCACCATCGGGTCGATGGCTTGCATGGTCGCCTGCAGCGGCAGCACGATGAACGGGATCATGATGTAGCTCATGCCGATCACCACGCCGGTGAGGTTGTGCACCATCTCCAGCGGCGCATCGATGATGCCCAGCGCCATCAACACCTTGTTGATCACCCCCGAACTCTGCAGCAGCACCAGCCAGGAGTAGGTGCGCGCCAGCAGGCTGGTCCACATCGACAGCAGCACGATGTTCAGCAGCCAGCGGCCCCAGCCCTTGGGCACCAGGGTGATCGCCCAGGCCAGCGGGAAACCCAGCAGCACGCTGATCAGGGTCACCAGGCCCGCTACCGAGAAGGTGTTGAACAGCACCCGGGCGTAGGCCGAGTTGGCGAACAACTGCTCGTAGTTGCCCAGCCCCGGCACCGGCTCCAATACACCGCGCAGCAACAGGCCGATCAGCGGGGCGAAGAAGAACAGACCAAGAAACAGCAGAGCCGGCAGCAGGTTACGGCTGCCGCGCCAGCGTTGGCTCAGGGGCGGGCGGCGGTCGTCCGCCCGTGGCGCGCCGGTGCCGCTGGGGGCACCTTGCGCGTTGTGCAGGGCATTGATGGCGACTTTCATTTGACCAGCCACTCATTCCAGCGGGCCGCGATGGCCTGGCCGTTCTTGGCCCAGTAGGCGAAGTCCAGGGTCACCTGGTCCTGGGCGTAGGCGGTCGGCAGGTTCTTGGCGAGGTCCTTGTCGAGCTTGGCAACGCTGTCGACGTTCACCGGTGCATAGGCGGTCTTGTTGGCGAACTCGGCCTGGCCTTCGGCGCTGCTGGCGTTGGCCAGGAACTTCATGGCCGCGTCCTTGTTCTTGGCGCCTTTGGGGATGACCAGGAAATCGGCCATGACCAGGTTTTGCTTCCAGCTCACGCCGACCGGCGCGCCGTCCTGCTGCAGGGCATACACGCGGCCGTTCCAGAACTGCCCGAGCGAGGCTTCACCCGAGGCCAGCAGTTGCTGCGACTGGGCGCCGCCGCCCCACCAGACGATGTCCTGCTTGATGGTGTCGAGCTTCTTGAAGGCGCGGTCCAGGTCCAGCGGGTAGAGCTTGTCGGGGGCTACGCCATCGGCCAGCAGGGCCAGTTCGAGCACGCCGGGGCTGGGCCATTTATACAGGGCGCGTTTACCGGGGTAGGTCTTGGTGTCGAACAGGGCCGACCAGTCCACCGGCTTGTTGGCGCCGAGCTTGCCCTCGTTGTAGCCGAGCACGAAGGAGAAGAAGAACGAGCCGACGCCATGGTCGGAGACGAAGCGCGGGTCAATCTTGTCGCGCTTGATCTGGTTGAAATCGAGGGGTTCGAGCAGGCCTTCGCTGGCGGCGCGCAGGGCAAAGTCGGCTTCGACGTCGACCACGTCCCACTGCACGTTGCCGCTTTCGACCATGGCTTTGAGCTTGCCGTAGTCGGTGGGGCCGTCCTGCACGACCTTGATCCCGGACGCTTTGCTGAAAGGTTCGGCCCATGCCGCTTTCTGCGCATCCTGGGTGGTGCCGCCCCAGCTGACGAAGTTCAGGCTGTCGGCCGCCTGGGTGGCCTGGCAGGCCAGGGTCAGCAGGCTGGCGGACAGCACTGCGGTTACTCGTTTGCTCAACAGCATGGTTACGCCCTCGTTGCTTTTGTTATTCGAGGCGGGGCCGGTGGTGCGCCCGCCAATAGTGTTCGGGGAGCTGCTTTCACTGTGTGTCGCGTGGCCGTCTTGTGATTGTAGGTACGGCCGAAGAATTCAAGGTCTACGGGATATCATATTATGGTATTCCAAACTTTTCGCAAGAGGGATGGGCGACCGGCCATCACTCTGTTGCCCGCGAAAACGACGCGGACCCTGTGGGAACCGGCTTGCCGGCGATAGGGCCAGTTCAGGCACCACCGCCTTGGCAACTGACGCAATCGCTGGCAAGCCAGCTCCCACAGGGTCCGCGCTGTTACACAAGGGTTGAATCAACCAACCATCCCAGGCTCGAACGGAATGCTCTGCACCACCTCCAGCTCATACCCCGCCAACCCCGCATACTTGAGCGGCGGCCCCAGGTGGCGCAGCTTGCCCACGCCCAGGTCCTGCAGGATCTGCGCGCCGGTGCCGACTTCCGAATACACCTTCGACTGGCCGCGCTGGTAAGGGCGTAGCGGCTGCGTCAGTTGCGGTACACGCTCCAGCAGCGCCTGGGAAGACTCATGGTTGGCGAGGATCACCACCACCCCGGCGCCTTCCGCGGCCACCTTCTGCAGCGCCGCCCACAGGGTCCAGTTGGCGGGCCCGGCATACTCGGCGCCGACCAGGTCACGCAGCGGGTCGATCACGTGTACGCGCACCAGCGTCGGCTGCTCGCGGCGGATGTCACCCATGACCATGGCCATGTGCACACCGCCCTCGATGCGGTCTTCATAGGTGACCAGGCGGAATGTGCCGTGCACGGTGGGCAGTTCGCGTTCACCGATGCGCTTGATGGTCTGCTCGGTGCTCAGGCGGTAGTGGATCAGGTCGGCGATGGTGCCGATCTTGATCCCGTGACGGGCGGCGAATACTTCCAGGTCCGGGCGCCGGGCCATGGTGCCGTCGTCGTTGAGCACTTCGACGATCACCGAGGCCGGGGTGAAGCCGGCCAGGCGGGCCAGGTCGCAGCCGGCCTCGGTATGGCCGGCGCGGGTCAGCACGCCGCCCTCACGGGCACGTAGGGGGAAGATGTGGCCGGGCTGTACCAAGTCTTCCGGGCGGGCATCGGCGGCCATGGCGGCGGCCACGGTACGGGCCCGGTCGGCGGCGGAGATGCCGGTGGTGACGCCGCTGGCGGCCTCGATCGACACGGTGAAGGCGGTGCTGAACACGCTGCCGTTGGCCGGCACCATCTGCTCGAGGCCCAGGCGCTGGCAGTGTTCGTCGGTAAGGGTCAGGCAGATCAGGCCACGGGCCTCGCGGGCCATGAAATTGATGGCCTGGGCGTCGCAACGCTCGGCGGCGATCAGCAGGTCGCCCTCGTTTTCGCGGTCTTCGTCATCCACCAGCAGGACCATCTTGCCCTGCCGGTAGTCCTCGAGGAGTTCTTCGATGCTGTTGAATGCCATGTTGCACGCTCACGGTGATGGGGTGATTATTATGGTATACCATCATACATAAATATCCCTGAAGCAGGAGTACGACGGATGAAGGCCTACTGGATCGCCCATGTGGACGTCAGCGACCCCGAGCAGTACCAGCAGTACACCCAGCGCGCCCCGGCGGCGTTCGTTGCCTTCGGTGGGCGCTTTCTTGCCCGGGGCGGGCGCAGCGAGGCGATGGAGGGGCGGCCCACTCCCCAGCGTAGCGTGGTGATCGAGTTCGATTCGTATGAGCAGGCGCTGGCGTGCTATCGCTCGGACCTGTATCAGGAGGCTTGCCGCCACCGCCAGGGGGTGGCGAAGGCGGAGGTGATCATTGTCGAAGGGTTCGAGCCCTGAGTGGGTATCTGGTTGGTTGGGGCTGCTTTGCAGCCCTTTCGCGGCACAAGGCGGCCCGATTCACACGTCTTCTTTCGCCTGCCCGCGGGTACGCAGCAGCGACAGCAGCACCCCACCCAGCAACAGCCCGAACGTCACCCCCAGCGACACCCCCGCCGGCACCTTGCCCACCAGCCCGTGCCAGAAGATCTTGCAGCCGATGAAGACCAACACCATCGCCAGTGCGTACTTGAGGTAGACGAAGCGGTGCATCAGCGCCGCCAGGGCAAAGTACAGCGAGCGCAGGCCGAGGATGGCGAAGATGTTCGAGGTGTAGACGATGAATGGGTCCTGGGTGATGGCGAAGATCGCCGGCACGCTGTCGACGGCAAACACCAGGTCGGCCAGCTCGATCAGCACCAGGGCGAGGAACAGCGGTGTGGCGTAGCGCAGGGCCTGTTGCTCCCCGGGCGGGGTGAGCCGCACGAAGAAGCGCGGGCCGTGGATCTGCTCGGTAACCCGCATGTGCCGGCGCACGAAGCGCAGCACCGGGTTGTTGGCCAGGTCAGGGTGGCTGTTGTCCTTCGACAGCGCCATCTTCACCCCGGTGAACAGCAGGAAGGCGCCGAAGATGTACAGCACCCAGGCAAAGTGCTGCACCAGTGCCGCGCCCACGCCGATCATGATCGCCCGCAACACCACCACCCCGAGGATGCCCCAGAACAGCACGCGGTGCTGGTAGCGGCGGGGGATGGCGAAGAAGCTGAAGATCATCGCCATGACGAACACGTTGTCCATCGACAACGATTGTTCCACCAGGAATCCGGTGTAGAACTCCAGCGCCGGCTGCGCGCCCAGCTCGTGCCAGACCCACACGCCAAACAGCACGCCGACACTGAAGTAGCCGGAATACAGCAGCAGGCTTTCGCGCATTTCGATCTCGCGTTCCTGGCGGTGCAGCACACCCAGGTCAAGCACGAGCAAGGCGATGACGATTACGATGAACACCAGCCACAACCAGGTGCTGGTACCGAGGAATGGGTTAACGAGAAATGCATGCAGAGCTGTCATGAGCCCCTCCTTGATTGTCGACGTTGCCAGGCAACAGTGATTCCGACATGGCGGCGCAAACCGTCAGAGGGGCCCGGCATCACATGCTCTTGAGGCTAGTCCTGAATGCTGGGATGCCGATGGCAAGGCTGTTACATTTCTTTTCCAGCAATTCGATCACCGATGCTTGACGGCATACGCCTGGCGCACATCGCTGGCCCAGCCATCGAGCACGGCCTTGACGTTGTCGGCGGTCATCGGCTGGCGGTCGTTTTCCAGCGGCACGCCAGTGCCGGTGAGTACCGCCGCGCCGATCAGCCTGCCGCTGGTGCCCGCCTCGAAACGCAGCTCGCTGGCAATTTCACTGTCCAGGTCTCGCCAGCCTGCTGCGCTGCTCACCCCGGCCGCAACCAGGGTGACCGGCAGCCATTCATAAAAGCGCAAACCTTGGGTATGGGCGTCGACCCGGCTGATGACCGGCCTGATCACCAGGGTGTTCGGCCCTGGGCGCTCGACCACGGTCATGACCTTGCCCAGCTCGTTGCGCAGCGCCGCGTCGTAGTAGCCGGTGATGCTGGCCAGCGTGCTCTGTGGGATGCGAGCGGTCGGCGTGGGCGCAGGGTAGAGCTGGCTTGGTGCGAGGTACACCTGGATATAGCGGCCGCGCGGCAGTTTAGGGTCGACCCAGGTCAGGGCGGTGCCGCCCGAAGGCGTCGGGTGTGGGCTGAGCACGCTGTAGTCCGGCAGGTAGCCGGTAGGCGGCGTCTTGCTGCTGCACGCAGACACGCCCAATACGCAGGTCAGCAGCACGGCACGGGCAGGCATGCGCTTCATGGCTGGCCTCCGGCGGTGTCGCTTGCCAGGTCCTGTGGCGAATGCTCAATGTGCAGTTGCCCCTTGGCCATCATCCAGTGGATGAGTTCGTTCGCCGTCACCGTATGGCTGTATTCCACCCATTCGCCGTGCGCCGGGCTGTAATGTTCGAAGTAGCGCCGCAGGACGATCTGGCCGTTGTGCTCGCCCAGTTCAAGGCTCGCCTGCTGGATGGTCAGGGCTGCGCCGTCGCCACGGGTGCTGGTGCGCTGGTTGAGGATCAGGGCAGGGCCCTCGGTGCTGGTGCTGCGGTGCGAGACGTTCATCGGTGCCCCCTGTGATCGAAGGCCTGCAGGGTGCCCCAGGTTGTTTGCCGGCGAATGTCGGCGTGATGTCCACACTGTAGAAATGTTACGCGGTTGAAATAAATGACCGCAGCCGCGCAATGGTTTTAGATACGTCCTTTTTCTGGACCCAGTGACCGTGAGCAGACTGCTGATCGTCGACGACGACGTGGAAATCCTGGCCCTGCTGAAGCAGTTCTTCATGCAGCATGCCTACGAGGTCGAGTTGGCCGCCGACGGCCAGGCCATGTGGGCGGCCATTGCCCGGCAAGCCCCGGACATCATCATCCTCGACCTGATGCTGCCGGGCGAGGGCGGCCTGAGCCTGTGCCAGAAGGTCCGTGCCCAGACCGGCATACCGATCGTCATGCTCACCGCCATGGCCGAACTGAGCGACCGTATCGTCGGCCTGGAACTGGGCGCCGACGATTACCTGACCAAACCCTTCGACCCACGTGAGCTGCTCGCCCGCCTGCGCGCCGTGCAGCGCCGGGCCGGTGGCCAGTTGCCCCGTGCCGAGGCCGTGCGGCCGCTGATCGGCTTCGCCGGTTGGCAGTTGGATGTCACCTGCCGTGAGCTGCGCTCGCCCGAGCAGGTGATGATCCCGTTGTCCGGCGCCGAGTTCGACCTGCTGGTGGTGTTCCTCGAGCACCCGCAGCGCATCCTCACCCGCGAGCAACTGATCGACCTGACCCGTGGCCAGGGGCATGACGCCTTCGACCGCAGCATCGATGTGCAGGTCAGCCGGCTGCGGCGCAAGATCGAGCCGGACAGCAAGCGGCCGGACCTGATCCGCACTGTGCGCAACGGCGGCTACCTGTTCACTGCCAAGGTCACCCGCTCATGATCGGCCGGTTGTTGCGACGCGACACCCTGCGCTGGCGGATCGCCCTGACCATCTTCGCCGCCATGCTGGCGTCGCTGGCGCTCAATGCGCTGTTCGTCCAGGTGGCCGGCATCTGGGCGCGCCCGCCGATCGAGCGTACCGGCCTGCTCGAACAGATCGCCGTGACCACGCGCCTGCTGGAGGCGGCGCCGGTACCCTTGCGCGGGCAACTGGCGCAGGCGGCGAGCAACCCGGCCTTGCAGGTGACCTGGAGCGGCCAGCGTGACGCACTCGGGCTGCCTGCCGCGGGCATGGCGGTGGAGGCCGAGCGCATCCCGGCCTTGCGGCCATTGCTGGGGCAGGGCAGGACGATCGAGGCGTTCAATCCCTCGGACTGGCCAGCGGGCAGCGCCCAGGCGCATTACGGCGCACTGGTGCGTCTGGCCGATGGCAGCTGGCTGTCATTCGTCCCACCCGAGCGCAGCTGGGGGCTCAGCGCGCCGGCACGGATTGCGGTGATCCTCGGCCTGGGGCTGATCGCCACGCTGCTGGTGGCCTGGCTGGCCACACGGCAACTGGCCAACCCGCTGCAGCGCTTCGCCAGCGCGGCGCGCCGCTTCGGCGGCGACCTGCAGGCCCCGCCCATCGATATCGAGGGGCCGCAGGAGATCCGCCAGGCCATCGTCGCGTTCAACACCATGCAGGCGCAGATCCAGCATTTCTTGCGCGAACGCACGCAGATGCTCGCGGCCATCTCCCATGACCTGCGTGCGCCACTGACGCGCCTGCGCCTGCGCAGCGAGTTCATGGAGGACCTGGAGCACCAGCGCAAGCTGGTGCGCGATGTCGACGAGATGCAATCGATGATCAACGCGGCCCTGGCGTTCTTCCGCGAAGGCACGCAACTGGAGCAGGCGACGGTGTTCGACTTGTCCGAGCTGCTGCAGACCATCCTCGACGACTACTGCGACCAGCACATCGACGTCGACTTCAGCGGCCCGGCACACCTGGTGCATTGGGGCCGGCCGCTGGCGCTCAAGCGGGTGGTGGTCAACCTGCTGGAGAACGCGATCAAGTATGCGCGCGCCCCGCGCATCGCCTTGAGCCGCGAGGCCCATCGGGTGCTGATCGAGATCAGCGACGAGGGGCCGGGCATCCCCGAAGCGGCACTGCAGCAGGTGTTCGAGCCGTTCTTCCGCCTGGAGGGCTCACGCAACCGGCATACCGGCGGCGTCGGGCTCGGCTTGTCGGCGGCGCGGGCGATGGTGCGCGAGCAGGGTGGCGAGCTGACCTTGCACAACCGCCGGGGCGCGGGGCTGGTGGCACGGATCGAACTGCCAGACTACCGCTGAGGCTCAGTACACCCAGACCTCGACCCGGCGGTTGCGCAAGCGCCCCTGTTCCAGGTCGTTGCCCGCGACCGGCAGCTCGTCGCCCATGCCGGTCACTTCCTTGACCTCCACGCCCTGGCGCGCCAGTTCACGGCGTACCGCCATAGCCCGCAGGCGCGAGAGCAGGGCGGCGCGCCCCGGGGTTTCCTTGGGGTCGCCAAAGCCCACCAAGACCGCCTTGCGCTGTAACTTGCCGGCCTGGCGCAGGTAGTCGCCGACCCGCTGCACATCGCGCAGGGCCTTGTTGTCGAGGCCGGCGCTGCCCTCCTGGAAACGAAAGTTGACCGTCAGGCGGTTGGCTTCGCGGGCAAGGCTCAGGTAGCGCACGGGCATGTCCGCTTGCACTGGCACCGGCAGCGCCTTGATCTGCTGCGAGACGAAGCCCTGCTCGGCGACGATGGCCTGGCCGGCCGGGCTCTGGGCGAACTCGGCCAGGGCCCGGGCCTGGGGGATCGCGTTGGCCGGCAAGTAGAAGAACAGGCGCCGCGACAGCGGGTAGTCTTCGCTGGCAACCAGCGCGCGGCTGGGTGGCAGGGCGGCGGCGTCACCGTCGGCCACCGCCAGTACCTTGGCCCCGTGCACCGTGGCCAGGCCGCTGAAACCGATGGCCTGGCGGTCGGCCTTGACCTGTTCGGCCAAGGCGTCAGCGGCTTCGAAGCGCCGGGCCTGGGCCGACAGTTCGCCGTGGCGTGGGTCGAGCACCAGCGCCTTGAAGGTCTCGAAGGTGCCCGAGCGGTCGTCGCGGGCGTACAGGTGGATAGCGCCGCCGGGCACCCCCAACTGCTCCCAGCGTGAGAGCTGGCCGGAGAAGATCTGTGCCAGTTGCACGGTGGTCAATTGCGCAAGCGGGTTGTCGGGGTGGACGATAACCGCCACCCCATCCAGGCCGATTACTTGTTCCGAACCGGCCCCGCGCAGGTCGCCCAAGGCTTGCAGCTGCTGTGCTTCGCGGTCGCTGATCGGCCGCGAGGCGGCGGCCAGGTCGGCATCGCCCCGGGCCAGGGCGGCAAAGCCGGTGCTCGAACCATGGGCGGCGATGTCGATGCGCAGCGGCTGGCCGTTGCGGCTCTGGGCGCGGATCACGGTCTCGTTGACTGCCGCGCCGGGCTGGCTGTCGATTGCACTGGCGCCTTGCGCCTGCAGCAGCCCGCGCACCAGCGCCGGGCCCAGTGCGGCGCCGATGGTGTTGGAGCCCTGGATGCGCAGTTGCACAGGTTCAGCCACGGCCAGGGCGGGGATCAGACAGAGCAGAAGGGTGAACAGGCGGTGCATGCCGGGGACCTTTGGCACAGAGTTGCGCCGCAGATTACGACAGTGGCGTGACTGTTGGATGACAGGTGCCGGCAGCTGACTTTTGATGCCTTCAGGTGTATGGCGACAGGTTTGCAGCGCTCGATCTCAAAGGCGCTGCAAAAACATCGGCGAGCCCCTGGTGGCCCTCACCGAACTTCCCGCCAAATCAGCGCGCCTCAGGCACGATGATGTGGCTCGGCGCCTCACTGGCCCGCCGCCGGGCAACGCAGTAATACAGCACGCTCGGCACCACCAGCCCGATCAGCCAGGACACATCCACGCCGCCCAGGTGCGCGACCATGGGCCCGGTATACAGCTTGGTGTCGATGAACGGCATCTGCACCAGCACGCCGAAGGTGTACACACCGATTCCCGGCCAGTTCCAGCGGCCATAGCGGCCATTGGGGTCGGCCAGTGCCGGGATGTCGTAGCGCTCCTTGGTGATGAAGTAGTAATCCACCAGGTTCACCGCGCTCCAGGGCACGAAGAAGGTCAGCAGGAACAGGATGAACGACTTGAACGCCGTGAGGAACGAGTGTTGGCCGAGCAGGGCGACCAGCGTGGCGGCGCCGACGATGGCCAGCACGAACACCAGCCGTTGGGCGCGGCTGATCGACAGGTGGCCACGAAAACCGCTGATGATCGTGGCGATGCACATGAAGCTGCCGTAGCTGTTGAGCGTAGAGATGGTCACCTTGCCGAACGCGATGCAGAAGTACAGCAGCGCCGCCGTGGTGCCGGCGCCGCCCAGGCCGACGATATAGGCCACTTCACGCCCGGAGAACTGCCCGCCGGCGATGGCGACGGCGAACACCCCCAGGACCATCGACGCCTGGGCGCCGAGCACCGAACCCAGGCCGGCGGCGAGGAACGTCTTGAGGGGCGAGGTGTTGCTGGGCAGGTAGCGCGAATAGTCGGCCACATAGGGGCCGAAGGCGATCTGCCAGGACGCCGCCAGGGAGACCGCGAGCAAGAAAGTCGCCCAGCTGAAATGACGGTTGGCGAGCAGCTCGCTGATGTCGGCCAGCATCAGGATGCGGCTGAACAGATAGACGAAGGCGATGATCCCCAGCACGCTGGCCACGCGGCCGATCCAGTGAATCACCCGGTAGCCGGCCAGGGTCGCCAGCACGATCACCCCGGCGAACAGCAGGATGCCGGTGCTGTCGCTGACGCTGAGCAATTGGCCGATGGCCTGGCCGGACAGCACCGTGCCGGTGGCGGTGAAGCCCATGTACATCAGGCACACCAGCACCATCGGGATGGCTGCGCCGTAGACCCCGAACTGTACGCGGCTGGAGATCATCTGCGGCAGCCCCAGGCGCGGGCCCTGGGCGGCATGCAGGGCCATCACCGCGCCGCCGATCAGTTGGCCGATGAACAGGCCGATCAGCGACCAGAACACATCGCCGCCGAGCACCACGGCCAGGGCGCCGGTGACGATCGCGGTAATCTGCAGGTTGGCACCCAGCCACAGGGTGAACTGGCTGTAGACGCGTCCATGGCGTTCGGTTTCGGGGATGTAGTCGATCGAGCGCCGCTCGATCACAGGTTTGCTGGACATCGGGGAGGGCTCCGCTTCGTTGTTTTTGTGAAGGGCGGCGGCTATCGGCAGGACGCAGGGCGGATGGCCGAGGCTTGATCTGAGCATGTCTATACAAGTCCGGTCAAGTGAAGCTTGCGGCCGATTTTTCCTACTGCCATGGAGCCGATACAGCGCACTGTTACGCAAGGTCGGTACACAACTGTGCTGGTCCCTGGACCGGCAATCGCCTTATGCTGTAACGAAATATGTCTAGAACAAGCCTGTAGAAGGAAAGCGTGCCATGCCACTCAAGGACCTGCTGATCGCCCTGGTGGTGATCATCGCCTGGGGCGTCAATTTCGTGGTCATCAAGGTCGGCCTCGACGGCCTGCCGCCGATGCTGCTGGGTGCCTTGCGCTTTCTGCTGGTGGCGTTTCCGGCGGTGTTGCTGGTGCGGCGCCCGAATTTGCCGTGGCGCTGGCTGATCGCCTACGGTGCGACCATCTCCCTGGGGCAGTTCGCTTTCCTGTTCCAGGCCATGTACAGCGGCATGCCGCCGGGGCTGGCGTCGCTGGTGCTGCAATCGCAGGCGTTCTTTACCCTCGGTTTCGCTGCGCTGTTCCTCGGTGAGCGGCTGCGCCTGGCCAGTGTGCTCGGGCTGCTGGTGGCGGCCGGGGGGCTGGCGGTGATCGGCAGCGAGCACAGCAGCCACGTGCCGTTGATCGCCTTGCTGCTGACCCTGTGCGGCGGCGCCATGTGGGGCATGGGCAACATCATCACCCGGCGCTTCGGCAAGGTCGACCTGGTGGCGCTGGTGATCTGGGGCGGGCTGATCCCGCCGCTGCCGTTTCTGGCGCTGTCGTGGTGGCTGGAAGGGCCGGAGCTGATCGCCCATGCACTGCTCAACATCAGCTGGAGCTCGGTGCTGGCCCTGGCCTACCTGGCGTTCGTCGCCACCATGATCGGCTACAGCCTTTGGAGTACGCTGCTGTCGCGCCATCCAGCGGGCAAGGTGGCGCCGTTCTCGCTGCTGGTGCCGGTGATCGGCCTGAGCTCCTCGGCGCTGCTGCTGGGCGAGCGCTTGAGCCAGATGCAGGTCTGGGGTGGCCTGCTGGTGATGCTGGGGTTGCTGATCAATGTGTTCGGGCCACGGCTGGGGCAGCGCTTGAAGGCGGCCAGCGCGTAAGTTCACGCCCGTTGTAGGAGCGGCCTTGTGC
>NZ_JBDJLM010000102.1:0-13940 GCF_039673365.1 Pseudomonas sp. TWI923
TTAAACCCCTCACCCAATGTTATCGAGAATTTTTGGGGGTGGGGTTTTCCCCGCGAAGGGCCGCAGAGCGGCCCCAAATATTCAAGCGCCGTCCTTGAGCGCCTTGATCTTGGCCTGCAGCCCTTCAAGCGTCTGATCGCCCATCAACTGCTCACGCACCTTGCCCTTGTCGTCGATGATGTAAGTCACCGGCAGCGCTTCGCTGCGCGGCAGCTCGTAGCGCTCGGCCGGGTCCTGGGCGAGTACGGTGAAGGCGATGCCCAGGGTGTCGGCGGCGGCCTTGAGGTCGGCGCCCTGCAAACCGTCGAAATTCACCCCGAGCACCTTGATGCCCTGGGCCTCCCACTGCTTGGCCGCGGCATTGAGCTCGGGGATTTCCGTACGGCATGGGCCGCACCATTCGGCCCAGTAGTTGAGCACCAGCCAGTGCCCGTCAACCTGTTCGCTCTTCACCGTATTGCCGTGCTGGTCCACACCGTAGTCTGCACCGCAGCCGCCGAGCAACAGGCTCGCGGTGATGGCCAGTGCAGCTGCCAAACGCCTTGCCATGGGTCAATCCTTCTCGAAGTTTTCAAGCATTGAAGTCGGTTAGAATAGCCGCCACACCCTGCTGGATGCGACCCGTCATGACCGATCTGACCCTGTATCATAACCCGCGCTGCTCGAAATCCCGCGGCGCCCTGGAGCTGCTCGAGGCACGCGGCTTGTCGCCCACCATCGTGCGCTATCTGGAAACCCCGCCAGACGCGGCCACCCTCAAGCAACTGCTTGGCCAGCTGGGCATCAGCGCCCGCCAGTTGCTGCGCAGCGGTGAAGACGAATACAAGGCCCTCGACCTGGCCAACCCGGCCTTGACCGATGCCCAACTGATCGAGGCCATGGTCCAGCACCCCAAACTGATCGAACGCCCCATTCTGGTGGCCGGCAGCAAGGCCGTGATTGGCCGCCCGCCGGAGAAAGTGCTGGAGATCCTGCCGTGAGCGCCCCGTACATCCTGGTGCTGTATTACAGCCGCCACGGCTCGACCAGCGAGATGGCCCGGCACATCGCCCGCGGCGTCGAGATGGCCGGCGTGGAAGCCCGCCTGCGCACCGTGCCGGCGATCTCCACCGAGTGCGAAGCGGTGGCCCCGGACATCCCCGCCAGCGGCGCGCTGTACGCCACCCTCGACGACCTGCGCCATTGCGCCGGCCTGGCCATGGGCAGCCCGACCCGCTTCGGCAATATGGCCGCCCCGCTCAAGTACTTCCTCGACGGCACCAGCAGCCTGTGGCTCGGTGGCGAGCTGGTAGGCAAGCCGGCGGCGGTGTTCACCTCCACCGCCAGCCTGCACGGCGGCCAGGAAACCACCCTGCTGTCGATGCTGCTGCCGCTGATGCACCACGGCATGCTGGTACTGGGCTTGCCCTACAGCGAGTCGGCCTTGCTGGAAACCCGCGGCGGCGGCACCCCGTATGGCGCCAGCCACCATGCCGGAGCCGATGGCAAGCGCGAACTCGATCAACACGAAATCACCCTGTGCCGCGCACTCGGCCAACGCCTGGCGAACACCGCCAAGGCCCTGGGTGGCGAACGTGGCTAAAAAACCCAAGGTACTGCCACCCCTGGACTGGCTGGCGCCACGGGTACGGCTGACCCGCGCCTTGAGCCTGGCCTGTTTCTTCGGCCTGATCGCCTTGCTGGTGGTGAACAACCTGTGGTTCGCCGACCTGCACGGGGCGCGGGTCGGGGTGATCCTGGCCGTCGAGCTGATCCCCTTGCTGCTGCTGTTGCCCGGCATGCTCAAAGGCAGCGCCCGGGCGCATGCCTGGACCTGCTTCGTGGTGAACATCTACTTCATCAAGGGCGTGCTGGCGGCGTTCGACCCGGCGCGAGCGGTGTTTGGCTGGGTTGAGGTGCTGGTGAGCCTGGGGTTGTTCGTCAGCGGGTTGCTGTTCGTGCGCTGGAAGTTCCAGCAGGAGCGGCGCCTGGCGGGCGAAGGGCGTTAATTTCCGGGGCTGCTCTGCAGCCCTTTCGCGACACAAGGCCGCTCCTACAGGGGAACGCATACTCCTGTAGGAGCGGCCTTGTGTCGCGAAAGGGTCGCAAAGCGGCCCCAGCGATTTCAATGGTTGACGGTATGCGCCAGCATCACCGACAACTGGCACAGCGGCCGCCCGCTCTCGGCGTGCCACTGGTTGAACGCCTGCTGCACCAACGCCAGGTCGCGCTGGCTGGTCGGCGGCTTGTCGATGATCTTCTGCGCAATCAGCGCGGCTGCCATGTCGTCGGTGGGGATGAAGGTATCCTTGCCGACCATGCGCAAAAAGCGCGGTGCCGACAACCCACCCAATTGGTTGCCGTGCTTGGCCAGGTACTTCCACAGCCCGACGATGTCGGTCTCTGGCCAATCGGCGATGAACGCGCCGAAACTGCCGTTCTCCCTGGCCACATCCAGCACCATCTGCGCATTGCGCGGCACGCTCTTGAGCTTGCCCAGGTGGCGGATGATGCGTTCGTCCTGCATCAGCCGCTCCAGGTGCTCGGCGCCCATCAGCACGACCTTCTCCGGGTCGAAACCAAAGAACACCTGCTCGAACGCCGGCCACTTGGCGTCCACCAGGCTGTGCTTGAGCCCGGCGCGGAACACGCGCAGGGCCAGGGTCGACAGATAGCGGTCGTCGCTGATGTCGCGCAACTGCGCCGGCGTGCGCGGCTGCGGCAGGAAGGCCTCCAGGGCCTGGGCCGAGCCGAAGCGATTCAGGCAGTACTCATGCAGCCACTGGTAGTCGCGCATGGGCTCAGAGATTCACCACGTCGAGAAAGCGCGGGGTGGCGTTTTCGTCGATCGTAAGGCTGGTGAAGTCGAACAGGTTGCGGTCGGCCAGCTGCGACGGCGCCACGTTCTGCATGGCGCGGAAGATGCTTTCGGTACGGCCCGGGTGCTTGCGCTCCCACTCCACCAGCATGTCCTTGACCACCTGGCGCTGCAGGTTTTCCTGCGAGCCGCACAGGTTGCACGGGATGATCGGGAATTCCTTCATGTCCGAATAGGCCTGGATGTCCTTCTCGCTGCAGTAGGCCAGCGGACGGATCACCACGTTGCGCCCGTCATCGGCGCGCAGCTTCGGCGGCATGCCCTTGAGCGCGCCGTTGAAGAACATGTTGAGGAAGAAGGTCTCGACGATGTCGTCGCGGTGGTGCCCCAGAGCCATCTTGGTCGCGCCGATCTCGTCGGCGAAGGTGTACAGCGTGCCACGGCGCAGGCGCGAACACAGCGAGCAGGTGGTCTTACCCTCGGGCACCAGCTCCTTGACCACCGAGTAGGTGTCCTTCTCGACGATGTGGTACTCGACTCCCAGTTCCTTGAGGTAGGCCGGCAACACGTGCTCGGGGAAGCCCGGCTGCTTCTGGTCCATGTTCACCGCGACGATCTCGAACTTGATCGGCGCCACCTTCTGCAGGTGCAACAGAACGTCGAGCATGGTGTAGCTGTCCTTGCCGCCGGACAGGCAGACCATGACCTTGTCGCCATCCTCGATCATGTTGTAGTCGGTGATGGCTTCGCCAGCGAGACGACGCAGGCGTTTTTGCAGTTTGTTCTGGTTGACCGAGAGGGTGCCCATAGCGCTTGGATCCGCGAGGTGTGACAAAAGGCGCATATTTTACGCACAAATGGCGCACCGCTGTAGGCCATTCCGATAAAGACTTCAAGGGAATCAACACCGGGCCTGACAGCGCAATTTGCTCTAAAAAGCCGGTTTTGTGTGGGGAACGGCTTCCTATACTGCGACATAAGGCCACATGACCGCAGTAATCGATGTTCCTGGCCTCGGGCCACAGGCGCTCCATCTGGGGGGCGTTTGGCAACGACGATAGGAGTGACCAGTATGATTCATCACGTTGTAGGGCTGTTCACCCACCCTGACCAGGAGTGGCGGGAGATCCGTGGCGAGGACGAAAGCATCAGCCACATGTACCTGACGCACACACTAATCCTGGCGGCGATCCCCGCCGTCTCGGCGTTCATCGGTACCACCCAGGTGGGCTGGGTGATCGGAGAGCGCCCGGCAGTGATGCTGACCATGGAAAGCGCGATCTGGATGAGCATCATGTCGTACCTGGCGATGCTCGCCGGGGTGGCCGTGATGGGTGCCTTCATCCACTGGATGGCGCGCACCTACGACGCCAACCCGAGCATGGCGCAATGCATCGCCTTCGCCACCTACACCGCCACCCCGCTGTTCATTGGCGGCCTGGCGGCGCTTTACCCGCACTTGTGGCTGGGCATGCTGATCGGTACGGCGGCGATCTGCTACACGGTCTACCTGCTGTATGTGGGGCTACCGACATTCATGAACATTCCGTCCGATGAAGGTTTTCTGTTCTCCAGTTCAGTACTGGCGGTGGGCCTGGTGGTCCTGGTGGCGATCATGGCCGCCACGGTGATCATCTGGGGACTGGGCGTGGGGCCCGTCTACACCAACTAGCACACACCTATTAGATCGACCCGACACGGGAGCATCACCTGAGGCCGCCACAAGGCGGCCTCGTTCCATCTGCTGACCGGTGGCTCGGCAGGCCCGAAGCGCTTGCGGCATAATGCCCGGTCAGGAGAACCACCCCGCCATGCCCGAGCAGCTCAAGCAACGCGTCGAAACCTGTTACCAGCAAGCCGAAACCTTCTTCAAACGCCCCTTCCCGCGCCCGGAAGTGAGCTTCAAGCTGCGCGGGCAAAAGGCGGGTGTCGCACATCTGCACGAGAACCTGCTGCGCTTCAACCTGCAGCTGTACCGCGAGAACCAGGAAGACTTCCTGCGCCAGACCGTGGCCCATGAAGTGGCGCACCTGGTCGCCCATCAACTGTTCGGCGACCGTATCCAGGCCCATGGCGAAGAGTGGCAGCTGATCATGCGGGGGGTGTACGAACTGCCGCCCAACCGTTGCCACAACTATGAAGTGCAACGGCGGGTGACGATGCGCTACATCTACCGCTGCCCGTGCCCTGAGGGTGAATTTCCGTTTACCGCGCAGCGGCACAAGCTGGTGCGTCAGGGGCGGCGCTATCTGTGCCGGCGGTGCCGGGAGATTCTGGTGTACAGCGGCGAGACCCGGGTCGAATGACCGGGCCTCTTCGCGGGTAAACCCGCTCCCACAGGTATTTCGTCGACCTTGTGGGAACGGGTTTACCCGCGAAAGGACCGGTACAGACGCCACCATTATCTCAGGCACAAAAAAGGCGACCCGAAGGTCGCCTTTTTGCTTTTCACATCGCGATCAACGCGCCGGGCCTTCAGCTACGCCCAGGTCGTCGGTCGGACGGGTCTCGACCAGCGGCGAACCACCGGAGGCCAGCTCCGAGTCCAGCTTGTCGGTATCCAGCTCCTTGACCCACTTGGCCACAACTACGGTGGCCACGGCGTTGCCGATCAGGTTGGTCAGGGCGCGGGCTTCGGACATGAAGCGGTCGATGCCGAGGATCAGCGCCAGGCCGGCAACCGGCAGATGGCCGACGGCCGACAGGGTCGCTGCCAGGACGATGAAGCCCGAACCGGTAACGCCAGCAGCACCTTTGGACGCGACCAGCAGCACCAGCAGCAGGGTGATCTGGTGGGTGATGTCCATGGTGGTGTCGGTGGCCTGGGCGATGAACACCGCGGCCATGGTCAGGTAGATCGAGGTACCGTCGAGGTTGAACGAGTAGCCGGTCGGGATCACCAGGCCAACCACGGATTTCTTCGCACCCAGGCGCTCCATCTTGGCCAGCATGCGTGGCAGGGCCGACTCGGAGGACGAGGTGCCCAGCACGATCATCAGCTCTTCACGGATGTAGCGGATCAGCTTGAGCACGCTGAAGCCGTGGGCGCGGCAGATGCCACCCAGCACTACCAGCACGAACAGCACGCAGGTGATGTAGAAGCAGGCCATCAGGTAGCCCAGCTGCACCAGCGAACCCACGCCGTACTGGCCGATGGTGAAGGCCATGGCACCGAAGGCGCCGATCGGGGCCAGCTTCATGATCATGTTGATGATGTTGAACATGACATGGGCGAAGCGGTCGATCAGGTCCAGCAGCGGCTTGCCGTAGCTGCCCAGGCGGTGCAGGGCGAAGCCGAAGATCACCGAGAACATCAGCACTTGCAGGATGTCGCCGTTGGCGAAGGCGCCGACCACGGTGTTGGGGATGATGTTGAGCAGGAAGCCAACGGTGGTCTGCTGTGCGCCGGCGGCGGCGTAGGCGGCCACGCTGCTGGCGTTCAGGGTGCTGACGTCGATGTGCATGCCAGCGCCTGGCTTGACCACGTTGACGACGACCAGGCCGATGATCAGGGCGATGGTGGAGACGATCTCGAAGTACAGCAGCGCGTAGCCGCCGGTCTTGCCCACCGACTTCATGCTTTGCATGCCAGCGATGCCGCTGACCACGGTGCAGAAGATGATCGGGGCAATGACCATCTTGATCAGTTTGACGAACCCGTCACCCAGCGGTTTGAGGGCAACGCCGGTTTCCGGATAGAAGTGGCCGAGCAGGATACCGATGGTGATGGCGACCAACACCTGGATATACAGCGATTTGTACAGCGGCTGACGTGTCGTCATGGCTCATTTTTCCTCAAGTGTGCCGGCGCATCCTTCCCAGGATGTGGGGCACCTGAATCGCGAACCCTCCTGCACCCGGAGGGATTTGTCGTTGTGTTCGAGCGCCTGGGCAGGCCTCTGCCAGATGAATAGCAAGGGTGATGCCAAGGTGCCCGCTTGAGGTGCACGACCCGTATTTACGGGGTGGGAATGCCCTCGGACGGGGCGTAAATGCAGGTGGGAAATGGCGGATTCCCGCCCGATGGCGGAAATCGTACAAGGTAGGTTGGCGGGAATCCGCCTTGACCGGCATCAGCGACAGCAGGGCTGGCCTCATCGCCGGCAAGCCGGCACCCACAGGGAAAGCAGCCCCGGGGTGTTGGGGGGAGCCGGCGTGCCGGCGATGGAACCGACGCTCAAACCAGGCGGAATGCGATACGGAACGCAGCCCCGCCCAACGGCGAATCACCCAGGCTCAACTCGGCGTCGTAGCTGTCGATGATGTCCTTGACCACCGCCAGGCCGATCCCCTGCCCCGGGTGCTGACTGTCCAGCCGCTCGCCGCGCTCGAGGATGCGCTCGCGCTGGTCGGGGGGGACGCCGGGGCCGTCGTCTTCGACGCACAGCTCCAGTAGCCCCGGCGCTTCATGCAGGCTGACCCGCACCTGCCCCAGGCACAGCCGGTAGGCGTTTTCCAGCAGGTTGCCGAGCAGTTCGAGCAAAGCCCCCTGCTCCATCGGCACCCGCGCCTGGGCCGGGATGTCGAGGCTGACCTCGACGCGTTTATCACGGTAGACCTTGGCCAAGGTGCTGCACAGGCTGTCGAGCAACGGGCCGAGCTGCACCTGGTGGCGCACCAGCCCGCTCTTGCGCAGGCTGGCGCGCTGCAACTGGTAGTCGATCTGCTGGCTCATGCGCTCGATCTGGCCCTGCAGCACCCGCCCCTGTTCCGGCTCCTGCTTGCCCTGGGCCATGCTTTCGCCCACGCCCTGCAGCACCGCCAGTGGGGTCTTGAGGCTATGCGCCAGGTCGTCGAGCGAGTCCTTGTAGCGCTGGCGCTGCTCACGCTCGCTGCGCAGCAGGCGGTTGAGCGAGCCCGTCAGGCGCAGCAGTTCACGGGGATGCTCACGGCTGAGCCCCTCCCGCGCGCCAGCTTCAACCTCGTCGAGTTCGACGCTGAGCCGGCGCAACGAACGCAGGCCCCAGGTCAGGCCGGCCCAAAGCAGCAGCATCAACGCCAGCAAGGCGGCGCCAAAGCCCAGGTAGAGCTTCTCGCGCAAGCCATCGAGGGTGTCCTGGTACTCGCGCACCGGTTGCAGCGCCACGATGCTGAACGCAGCGCTCTTGCCGCCCAGCAACTTGACCTCCACGTCATAGACGAAGAATTCGTCGCCATCGCTTTGCTGGATGCGCGCGAATTCGTTGCCCCGCCCGTCGTAACGCGGCTGGTAATTGATGTTCTGGTTGCGGGTGGCCCGTGACTGCCAGACCAGCTTGCCCTGGCGATCGAAGATATAGCCGAGCAAGCCGGTGTAGGGCAGGTTGAAACGTTCGTCCGGCAGCAGCGCCGGCATCTGCAACTGGCCGCGCTCGATGCGCGCGGCGGAGATCAGGGTGGTTACATCCGAAGCCAGGCGCTGCTCGATCGACTCCTGCAACGCCAGGCTGAAAGCCTTCTGCAACGCCGGCAGCAGCGCCAGCATGAACAGCAACGCCAACAACGCCGCCGCCAACATCAAGCGCACGCGCAGCGAACGGATCATCGGCAGCGCTCGGTGAACAGGTAGCCCAGGCCGCGCACCGTGTCGATCGGCTTGAAGCCCTGCTCGCCCTCGAGCTTGCGCCGCAAGCGGCCGACCAGCACCTCGATGACGTTGGGGTCGCGCTCTTCGTCACCCGGGTAGAGCTGCTCCATCAACCGGTCCTTGGCCACCACCTGCTGGTGATGGCGCATGAGGTATTCGAGGATGCGGTATTCGTAGGCGGTCAGCGCCAGCGGCGCGTCGTCCAGTGTTGCCTGCTTGCGGTTGAGGTCCAGCACCAGGGGGCCGGCGGCGATGGTCGACTGGGTGAAACCGCTGGAGCGGCGCAGCAGTGCATTCAGGCGCGCTTCCAGCTCTTCGAACTGGAACGGCTTGACCACGTAATCGTCGGCACCGGCGGCCAGGCCTTCGACCTTGTCCTGCCAGTTGCCGCGGGCGGTGAGGATGAGGATCGGGAAACTCTGGCCCTGGCTGCGCAACTGGCGAATCAGGTCCAGCCCGCTCATGCCCGGCAGGCCCAGGTCGATGATCGCCAGGTCGTGGTTGTACTGCTCGGCCTGGTACAGGGCCTCCTCGGCATTGGCCACCGCCTGCACCACATGGCCGCCCTCGCCCAGGCGAGTGAACAGATGATGACGTAGCAGCGCCTCGTCCTCGACCACCAGCAATTTCATGCAACTCTCCTTCTTGGGTTGCCTGTGCGCTCCCATTCGCGGGTAAACCCGCTCCCACAGGTACTGCATCGCACTATAGGCTTGCGCTTGACCTGTGGGAGCGGGTTTACCCGCGAAAGGGCCGGTACAGGATAACAGCGACCTCAGAACTTGTAGTTGGCCGCCAGATAGGTCTGCGCACTGCTGTTCAGGCGCAGAGTGCCGATCTTCGCGCCGTCATGGGGCGACAGCTCGGTGCTGGCGTTGCTGCGCAGGTAGCGGTAGCCCAGCTCCACCGAAGCATTGTCGGTGACCTGCTGCAGCACCCCGCCCTGCAGGCCGACGGCGTAGCCGGTATCGGTATCGCGGCTGTAGCCGGAGGACTCCTGGGACAGTTTGGTCACGCCAAGCGAAGCACCGCCGAACAGCTTGGTGGTATCGCCCACCGGCAGGAACAGGTCGTAGCTGCCGAGCAGGTTTTCCTGGCGCAGCTTGAGGCCGCTGTGCTCGCCCGAGACGTTGTCATAGGTCAGGTAGTAGCGGCCCTGGTTGTTCATCTGGCCCAGGCGCACGCCCCAGGTACCATCCTTGGCGATGATGCCATCGGTGTTCAGGTGGTCGGTGTTGCTCTGCAGCAGGCCGGACTTGCGGACCTTGTCGCTGGTCTGGCCATAGGTGAGGCTGGCGAAGGTGTCGTCGGCCTGGGCAGTGGTGGCGATGCCAGCGGCGCAAACGGCCATGGCGGCAAGCAGGGTGTTGAAGGTTTTCATAGGTTCGTACTCCAGTTGGATGCGCTGTTTCGGTCTGGGGACTAGAGTAGGGAGGACGCCCTGAACCACCGCTGAACCCGGCCTGAACCCCGGCTGAACGAAATACCCACCGCAAAAGAAGGAGCTTTGCCCATGCGTTCCCTGCTTGCCCTGGCCCTGCTGTGCAGTACCGCCCTTGCCCAGGCAGCGGTGCAGACCCGAGAGATCCGCTACCAGGATGCCGATGGCACCCCGCTGATCGGCTACTACGCCTATGACGACGCGGTCGAAGGCAAACGCCCCGGTATCGTCGTGGTGCATGAATGGTGGGGCCTGAACGATTACGCCAAGCGCCGCGCCCGGGATTTCGCGGCGCTGGGCTACAACGCCCTGGCCATCGACATGTACGGCGACGGCAAGCACACCGAGCACCCGCAGGATGCCCAGGCGTTCATGGCAGCGGCGATGAAGGACCCGCAGGCGGCCGCCAAACGCTTCGATGCGGGGCTGGAGTTGTTGAAGCTGCAGCCCAACACCCGGCAACACCAGCTGGCCGCCGTGGGCTACTGCTTTGGTGGCAAGGTAGTGCTCGACGCCGCGCGCCGTGGCGAGAAGCTCGATGCCGTGGTGAGTTTCCATGGCGCACTGGTCACCCAGACGCCGGCCAAGCCCGACGTGATCCGGGCCAAGATCCTGGTCGAGCATGGCGAAGCCGACAGCATGGTCACGCCGGAGCAGGTGGCGGCGTTCAAGGCTGAGATGGATGCGGCCAAGGCCGACTACAAGTTCGTCGGGATTCCGGGGGCCAAGCATGGGTTTACCAACCCGGATGCCGATCGGTTGAGCCATGGTGAGCATGGCGGGCCGGACATTGGCTATGACAAAGCGGCGGATGAGAGTTCGTGGAAGGATATGCAGGCGTTCCTCAAGTCGGCGTTTGATTGAGAATCGCCGGGGCCGCTTTGCGGCCCTTTACCTGGCAATCCCACACCCACAAAGCTAAGCCAAAAACATTGGGTGCAGGATTTACACCGAAAAGGCTGCACAGCAGCCCCCAGCAATTTCAACTCCACCGCCCGCCCAACGGCTGGCACAATACCCGCCATGAACAGACTCCCCGCCTGCTGCGCCCCCCTGCAGCACCACTGGCCCCTGCCCCGCCCGGTCCCCGGCGCGGTGCTGGTCAGTTGCGCCTTCGACCCGGCCCAGCTCGCCGCCGATGACTTCCAGCGCGCCGGCATCACGCAAAGCGCCAGCCTGCAACGCTCGGTGGCCAAGCGCCAGGCCGAGTACCTGGCCGGACGCGTGTGCGCCCGCGAGGCCCTGCAGCGCCTGGATGGCCGCGACTATGTACCCGCCACTCACGAGGACCGCTCGCCGATCTGGCCCGCCGGCATCCACGGTTCGATCACCCACGGCAAGGGCTGGGCCGCCGCCGTGGTGGCAGCCGACGGCGCCTGCCGCGGCCTGGGGCTGGACCAGGAAAGCCTGCTGAGCGAGGAGCGTGCCGAACGCCTGGCCGGCGAGATCCTCACCCCCGCCGAACTGGAACGCCTGGACCGCAGCCAGCAGGCCCTGGCCGTGACCCTGACCTTCTCGCTGAAGGAAAGCCTGTTCAAGACGCTCTACCCGCTGACCCGACAACGCTTCTACTTCGAACACGCCGAGCTGCTGGCATGGTCCGCCGATGGCCACGCCCGCCTGCGCCTGCTGACCGACCTGTCGGCGCAATGGCACCACGGCGTCGAACTCGATGGCCAGTTCTGCGTGCAGGACGGCCACCTGCTCAGCCTGATCAGCGTTTAATCCCGTGGCTGCTCGCGTGGCCAGCTCAGGCTGAAACACGCCCCGCCCAACTGCTCGCTATGCCCCACCAGGGCGCGACCGCCGTGCCAGTAGATGATCCGCCGCACGATCGACAAGCCCAGGCCATGCCCGCCCGAGGCGCGGGTGCGGCTGTCGTCCAGGCGGGTGAAGGGGGTGAAGATACGGTCCCATACGCCTTCCGGGATGCCCGGCCCGTCATCCTCCACATCGATACGGCAGCGCTGCTGGCCGAGTTGATAGCTCAGACGCACCTCGGACTCGGCATGGCGCATGGCATTGCGCACCAGGTTCTGCAGAGCACGGTGCAGGTAGCGCGGCTCGGCCTCGACCCAGGCAGCGCCGCCGTCCAGCCCATGGCATTCGCCGCGCAGCACGCGCACATCGGCGCGCAGCGGGGCCAATTCGTCGATCACCCGTGCCAGCAATTCATCCAGGTCCACCGCCTGGAACTGCAAGGCCGGAGCGCCCTGCTCCAGGCGGGCGTAAGTCAGCATCTCGTCGACCAGCTTGTCCAGGTCCTGGATATCGCCGTCCATGCCGGCCAGGTGCTTGGCCCGGGCCTGCTCGGTGCTGGCGCTCTCGATCATCTCCAGGCCAAAGCGCAGGCGCGCCACCGGCGTGCGCAACTCGTGGGACACCGCCCGCACCAGCTCGCGCTGCATGGTCAGCGAACGCTGCAGGTGCTCGGCCATGCCATTGAAGGCTTCGGCCAGACGCCCGACCGAGTCGGCGTCACCGGCCGGCACGCGGGTATCGAGGCTGCCCTGGGCGATGCGCGTGGCAGCCACTTCCAGGCCCGAGACACGCCGCTCCAACTGGCGCACCAGCAGGTAGACCATCAGGCCGATCAGGCACAGGCCAAGAAAGGCGATCAGGATCAGCAACTGCGGCGGGTATGGGTTGAGCTGGTGCAGCGGGCCGATCTCCAGTACCCAGGGCGAGCCGGGCAAGCCCGAAAACACGCGGATCGAGTCACCGTCCTTGCCCAGCGCCATCACCGTGTCGCCCTCCTCCACCCGGCGCCGCTGGTCGTCATCCAGCGCCGCGCGCTCGATGCGCTGCAGGGCGATGTCGAAGCCGAAGCCCTTGCTCTGGCGGATCTGCGCCAGGCGGCTCTGCTGCTCAGTGACCGGGTAACGCACCAGCTCGTCGGCCAGCAGATAAAGGGTGGCACGCGCCAACTGCTCGCTGACCTGCTTGACCTCGGCCACCAGCAACTGGTCTTCGCGCCCGACCCGGCGCAGCACCCGGGCGGCATGCGGGCCGGTCTTTTCCACGACCACCAGGTCGCGGTACAGCCGCGCGCGCTGGCCGCCATCGAGGGTGAAAGCCGACAGCGGTTGCAGGTCGAGCGGCACCCCCAGCAAGCGCTCCCAGATCACCAGCGAACGCTTGCGCTCCACCTCGTTCTGCTGCGCCAGGTTGTCGGCCATCAGGCTGAAGGTGCCTTGGGCCAGGCCTTCGCGGTGCTGGCCGGCACGTACCTCGTTGGCCAGGTGCAGGCTGAGCACGCCGAGCACGGCCACCAGTACCAGCACGGCGAGCATGCCGCCATAGATGCGCAGGAAAATGGAATTCATGGGGCCGGTGCCTGGGCGGCCTCGCCGACGAACAGGTAGCCCTTGCTGCGCAGGGTCTTGATCAGCCGCGGGTTGATCGGGTCGTCGCCGATCTTGGGGCGGATCTTGGAGATACGCACGTCGATGGAGCGGTCCTGGCCGTCGTAACCGACGCCGCGCAATGAGGTGAAGATTTCTTCGCGTGACAGCACCCGCCCGGCGTTGCTGGCCAGCAGCCACAGCAGGTCGAATTCGGCGCCGGTCAGCTCGACCAGCTGGCCGTCCAGGCGCGCCTCGCGCAGGCGCTGGTCGATGTGCAGCGGGCCGAAAGCCAGTGCTTGCTGGCGCTCCGGCGCTTCGCTGCGGCGCAGCAGGGCATGGATGCGCGCCAGCAACAGGCGTGGGCGCACCGGTTTGCATACATAGTCGTCGGCGCCCTGGTCCAGGCCCTGGACCTGGTCGAGTTCGTCACTGCGGGCGGTGAGCATGAGGATGGGGCCGGCGTACTGGCCGCGCACCCGGCGGCAGATGCTCAGGCCGTCTTCGCCGGGGAGCATCAGGTCGAGGATGACCAGGTCGGGCTGGCTGTCGATGATTCGCCGCGCCGCGCGGCCGCCATCGCCCTCTACCGCCACCTCGAAGCCGTTGGCCTGGAGGTACTCGGCGGTGAGCTCGGCGAGGCGCTGGTCGTCCTCGACGATCAGGATGCGGTTGTTCGGCTGATCCATGGCCCTTTACCCTTTGTTGGTCTTGTTCGGGGGCACTGCAGGCTTGTGCGGGCCCATCGCGGGGCAAGCCCGCTCCCACGATGCTCACGCCATGATGTGGGAG